>JBOGYN010000403.1:0-17064 GCA_050696855.1 Solirubrobacteraceae bacterium
GGGTGTGGCCCGGGAGTGTGGCCAAACGCCTGCGTGAGGATCACGACATCAGCGTCTGTGCGATCGATCTCTCTGAACGGATGGTCGATCTGGCGCGGGGCTTAAGGGTCGATGCTCGGGTCGTTGACCGCGAGACAGCGCGCGCGTACATCGCCGCGTCGATCAAAGCTCCCGAGCTCGCAGACCGCTTTCCCGAGCTCGAGCAACCGTTGCGAGCGACGTCGCGCAACTGCGTCCTGATCGCTCGCAAACCCTGAGCGAGCGTGTATCGGGCCGCGACCACTATGACGCGTACTCGCCGACCCGCAGCAGCGCCCAGAACAGCCACATGGGGATGGCAAAAGCCGTCCACCTGACGAGCTGAGTCCGGCGGCCTTTCCAGATCCCGATGCCGGAGTCATGCCGAGGACCACCAGCGCGCCCAGCA
Organism: Solirubrobacteraceae bacterium; assembly: GCA_050696855.1. GTDB lineage: Bacteria > Actinomycetota > Thermoleophilia > Solirubrobacterales > Solirubrobacteraceae > Palsa-465. Next base: position 428 of record JBOGYN010000403.1, read on the forward strand.
GAGCCGCAAGCAGGATCAGGGCAGTAGAGCCCGCTCGTTTGGCAGAGCCGGCTATACGAACGTCGCGTTGCATGACGGGGAGATCCCTCGTGTTGTAGTTGTCGCTGTCGATAGCTTGGCTTGCAGCCGCGGCGGCCGAGCTCCAGGTACCCGGTGGGGTGGTCGAAGTCATCGGCGTCGAGGTTCCAGATCACGGGAAGAGCCGATCTGGAGTCATCCAGGTTCTCCAGTCCGTGATGACCGTTAACTCAGAAAACCGATCGGAGATCTCGGCCGCGGACCGAGCGTAAATGAATATCCATATCCCGCAGGTGCCGGAATCGTCAACTACGAGAAAAGTTGTCTGGTCGGGGGTCGGCTGGACGGGAACCGCCTTCTGCTCCGTCGCTCAGCGGGTCCCCCGGCTTGGCTTCTGCTCTTCGCCGTGGCAGACTCGAAGCGGAAGCATCGTCCCGGCCGCCGGCTTGTCCCGCGCCCGGATGTGCGCGGAAATCGGCGTTTGGACGGCCGCCAGATATGGCCGAGGTCTTCCCCGGTCGGCGTTCGAGGAGCGCCTTCAATCGCCGAAGATACACCCAGGAGGCATCGTGATCGCACATAGCATCGAGATTGATCGTCCGCCTGAGGACGTGTTCGCGTACCTCGACCAACTCGAGCGCCACGGGGAGTGGCAGGCCGAGATCGTGAGTACAAAGGTCGAGACCGAGGGGCCGGTTGCCGTTGGCACTCGAGTCTCGGAGTTCCGCAAGATCGGCGGCCGCAAGCAGGACGCGAGCTACGAGATCACCGAGCACGATCCGCCGCGGAAGACCTCGTTCCGCGGCGTTGTCGGTCCGGTCAGGCCGCTGGGGACGGTCGTGGTCGAGCCGATCGGGGATGGCTCGAAGGCGCGCGTATCGATTGAGTTCGATCTCGTGGGGCACGGTTTCGGCAAGCTGATCGTGCCGCTGGCACGGATGCAGGCGCGGAAATCAATCGTCGAAAGTCAGAATCAGCTCAAGGCCAAGCTCGAAGCGGGCGCTTGAGGTGGCCGACGGTGCTTCGCATCCGGGCGCTCCCAGCCTGAACAACACCGTAGGCATTTTCACCTGCGAGTACGGTGCAGGGATCGACATTGAGACACACAAGCCGCGGCGGACCGCGGTTCAGCTCGCTCGGGCGGTGGACGGTGGCCGCAACGTGGGTGCGGCGTTACGCCATCTTGACGCCCACGGCTCCGAGCAAGGATCGATCGGCGTGGCCGAGGCCCTGGCGCGATTTCTCGTCGCTCGCTGCGACTCTCACCATGCGGGTTGGCGCGTCGTTCGCCAGGTGGTGGTGGACTCAGCCGCGGACGCGCCCTGGGAGAAGTGCGCGCGCCGGGCCGTCCCGTTGGTAGCCGGCGATCTGCTCAGCCTTTCGAGCCAGCGTGGGCGCACGCCGCTGGCTCGTGCTCAACACGTCGCCGCCCAGCGCCGCGTCGAGCAGATCGCGGGCCACGTCGATCAGGGTCCAGTCCTCGCCGACCTCGGATTGACGCAGCCCGAGGTGACTCCCGAGCGATGGCAGCGTGCCCTCAGCGGCGCGATCGGGGCCCGGTCCCGCGAACAGGTCGCCCGAGCGGTCGAGCTTTCGCTCCGTTCCTGAGCGAATCAGAGTCCTGCGAGCACCTCTTTCGCGGCGCGTTCGCCGGAGCGCACCGCGCCGTCCATGTAGCCGTTCCAGTACGTCGAGGTCTCGGTGCCGGCCCAATGGATACGGTCAATCGGGGCCCGGATCCAGGGGCCGTAGGCCAGCAACGTGCCCATGCTGGGGATCCCGACCGGGCACCCACGCGTCCATTGCTCGCCGCTCCAGCTGGTTTCGAAGTAGGCCGTGGGATTCTTGGCCTGGTCTCCAAAGAAGGTCGCGAACTGGGACAGGACTGCGGAGCTCCGGTCCGCGGCGGACTGAGTGTTGAACTGGCGGGCGCGGTCCCCACCCACGAATCCGAACACCACCCCGGGGGAGCCGCCGGGAGGCGAGTCGTCGAAGGTGGCGCTGACCGGCCCGCCCGTATCCAGCGCGGTGCCGTTGAGCCCGGCGTCGCGCCAGAAAGGCCGGTTGTAGACCGCGGCGACCTTGGTCAGGGTGCCCTGGCCGTACCGCTGCATCAGCTGGTCGCGCTCGAACGGCAGGATCGGCTCGTAGTCGATGCGACCCGCCAGGGTGGGAGGTACCGCCACGATCACCTGCTTGGCGGTCACCGTCATCAGGTCTGAGACCACGGTCACGTCGGAGGTCCCCGTGTTGATTCGCCGGACCGGCGAGCTCAGCACTACGCGGTTGCCGAGGATCGTGGCCACCTTGTCGGCGATCAGCTGCGATCCGCCCACGAACCGAGATTGCTGGGCGCCGCCGCGGGTGTTGAAGTTGCGCTCGAACGTCCCTGGGTTGTTCTCATCGCCGGAGGCGGCGAGGTAGAACAGCGTGAACAGCAACGAGATCTCCCGCGGCTCGGCGCCGAAGATCGGACGCGTTGCGGCCGCGACCAGTTCCTTGAACCGTGGGGTCGTGCTGTGTTGCTGGATCCAGGTCTCGAGGGTCTGTCCGTCCCAGGCGGCGGCATTGCTGGCCTGCCAGGGAGCGTCCACCGGCACCGAGGTCGACATCTGGTCCAGCAGTGAGACATCCGCTGTGACTTCGGCCAGCGTGGTCGGATCAGGCGGGGCGGTGCCCAGTGGTCCGCTGTCGCTGTAGGTCTGTCGGGATCCGTCGGCTACGTAGACGTTGTTGCCGTCGTCGTAGGTGGAGAACGTGCCCACGCCCATGTGATCGGCCAGCGCCATCAGGCGGCCCTGGGTCGGACCCACGAACGTCCCGCCGCGCTCGGAAACCTGGCCTCCACCGAGGTCGTGGTTCCACACCCGGCCACCGACGCGGTCACGTGCCTCGAGCACGACCACGGACTTCCCGGCGCCGTTGATGTTCAGGGCTGCAGTCAGACCGGCAAAGCCCGCTCCGACCACGACCACATCGGCGGTGCGCGTCTTGGCCACCTTGTGCTTCTTGGGCTTGGGCTTCTTGTGCTTGTGCTTGTGCTTATGCCGGGCCGCTTCGGCGGCGGCCGGAGCCGCGACTGCGGCTCCCGTGACCAGCGTCCCGGCCACGAAGCGCCGGCGCGTGATCTGGCTCTGATCGTGATCTGCTTGATCTTGGTCTGCTGGGTCTGTCATCTGAGGGCGGCTCTCCGGGTTGGGGGGAGGGTGGGGGTCGTGGCGGCGAAGGCGTCAGCCGCCGCCAGGTCGAAGTCTCCGTAGTCACTGCCCAGTCCGCCCGCGACCAGGGCGGCGACCGCGGCGCCCAGGGATGCCGCTTCGGAGCGGGAGCGGCCCAGCGCGAGGCCGCGGAGAAAGCCGGCCGAGAACGCGTCGCCGCAGCCGGTGGTGTCGACCACGTCGACCGAGAAGGCCGGGACCTGCTCGGCGCCGTCGGCGCCGACGATCAGGACGCCGTCGCGCCCACAGGTGGCCGCGACACAGCCCACGCCGTTCTCCAACAGCGTCCGGCACCCGCCGAGGAGGTCCGGCGCTCCCGACAGGGCGAGCACCTGCTCGTCGTTAGGCAGCAGGTAGTCGAGGTGTTCGAAGGCCGGGGCGATCCAGTCGAGGATCGCGGCCGCCTGATCGCCCGGGGCGAGGATGTCGGCCGACGTGGTCACGCCGTGCCGGCGGGCAAAGGACAGGATCTCGGCGGCCGCCGCACCGCCCATGAACTCGGGCGCGCCGAGGTGCAGATGGGTGGCCTGGGCAATCGCTTCCCAGGGGGCATCGGCCGCCGAGTAGGTGGCGTTGGCACCGATGACGTGAAACGCGGGCCGGGACCCGTCCGGTCTGATCGGGAGCACGCTGGCGGACGTCTGGACTCCCTCGCGACGCAACAGCAGGGACGTGTCAACGCCCGAGCGGCCGAGCAGGTCGCGCAGCACATCGCCGAGGGCATCGGTACCGACGGCTCCGGCGCTCTGTACGTGGGCGCCGAGCTTGGCCAGGGTGACGGCGGTACCTCCCGCCGGGCCGGCGGCCGTGATGCGGATCTCGTCGACGAGTTGTCCGCCCTGGCCTTCGGGGATCTCGCTGACGGGTCGAGCCAGGACGTCGACCACGTGCACGCCGAGCGCGACGACCCTCATCCGCCGATCACCTCTGTTCGGGGCTGGGGCGTGCCATAGGCGCGAGCGGTGACCGCGTCGACGACGGCCGTCTGCTGGCCCTTGTCCAGCGTCCTCGGGGTGCCGAGGGTGGCGGCTCGCCAATACAGCTCACAGGCCCACTCGAGCAGCTCCGCGTTGGCCAGAGCGCCATCCAGGTCACCACCCAGGGCGATCGTTCCGTGATTGGACATCAGGGCGGCCATTCGGCCCTCGAGCGCATCGAGCGTCGCCGACGCCAGCTCAGCCGAGCCGAACGTTTCATACGGGGCCACGCGGATCGGTCCGCCCAGGGCGAGCATCTGGTAGTGCACGAGCGGCAGCTCGTCGAGCACGCAGGCCAATGCGGTCCCGATCGGCGGGTGCAGGTGAACGACCGCCCGGGCCTCAAAGCGGTGATAGACGCCGAGGTGAAGCTCGATCTCGGACGTGGGCCGCAGATCGCCGCCGAGCTGCGTGCCCTCGAGGTCGACCACGGCGACGGCGTCGGCGTCAAGCCCGGCCAGGACGGCGCCGGTGGGCGAGATCGCCACCAGCGAGCCCGCTCGCTCGGAAACGTTGCCGGCCGTCCCGAGCACGAGGCCGGCGGCGGCCAGGTGCCGTCCCGCGCTCGCGACCCGCTCGCGTTCAGCTTCGAGCACTTGCCGCGTCCATGGAGGAACAGTAACATGAATAAGACGTTCAGTTCACATTCTTGATGCTCACCACCTACCCGTCCGCGCTCGACCAGATGCTTCGCCACGTACCGATCCAGGCGCGGAGCCGAGCACGCCTGCTCAAGGTTCTGGATGCAGCCGACGAGGTGCTCGCCCGCGAAGGAGCCGGCCTGTTTACCACGGCTCGTGTGGCGGCTGCCGCCGGCGTACCGGTGGGCTCGGTCTACCACTACTTCCCGGACAAGCAGGCGGTCATCGAGGCGCTGGCGCTGCGCTATTGGAGTGACTTCGAAGACCTCGTGACCGCTGTCGCGGAGACCGACGAGCGCGACCCGATGACCGACCCCGCCGGTGCGGTTCTGGATGCATTAGCCGCCGGCTTTCGTGCCCGCCCCGGCTTCCTGGCCCTGTGGTACGGCGGTCTGCGGACCGAGCGCGTCCGCGAGATCACCCGCCCGACCCGCGGCACGATCGCCGGATCGATCGCCCGGATCTTGGCCGTCCACTGGCCGAGCGCAGCTGAGCAGGTCCATAGTGACGCCGCCCGCATGGTCGTGATCGCCGGCGACGGGCTCCTTCGCGAAGCCTTTCGCGCCTCGCCGGACGGCGATCAGTGGCTGCTGGCGGAGAGCCGGGCGATGCTCGACGCCTACCTCGCCCTGCGCCTCGGGGAGCCTGAGCTTTGACCCCGAGCCTGTCCCGGGCGGCGGTCGCCATCGTGGCCGCGTTGGCGGTGACCGTGGCCGGCGCCGCGCCCGCCCGGGCGGCGAGCCCGGGCCACGTGACGGTGCTGGCCCCGGTTTCCTCGCCCGGATACCCGGCGCTCCCGCACGTGGTCGGCGACCGCATCTACGAGGGCACGTACGACAACCCGAAGGGAGACTCGGTGGCCTCCCGCGTGTTCGAGTACTCGCTGTCCGGCGCGCAGTTGCAGACCTTCACCGTCGCCGGGCAGGACCTCTCCCATCCTCACGGGGTGCAGGTGGCGGCCAACGATGCGCTGGGCCGCCTGCTGCTCCTCGACAAGACGAGTGGGCGGATCATCCGCCTCGATCCTCGGACCGGCGAGCAGAGGCTCTACTCTCGCGTCCCCGACCTCCCGCTCTGCTCGGCATCGAGTTCGGGCACACCGTGTTCCCCGGCCCTGCTCGATCAGGCCCCGATGCCCGATTACGCCGCCTGGGGTCCCGACGGCGCGCTGTACGTGACCGACTACCAGCAGGCTGTCATCTGGCGCGTACCGCCCGGCGGAGGCGAGGCGCGGATCTGGCTGGCCGATCGGCGGCTCGACGGGGGGCCGTTTGGCACTGCCTGCATCACGATGATGCCCGACGGCCGCACCCTGCTCTTCGATCAGGCCTCCAACGGCGGCCTGGGGACGCTCACGCCGAGCACCGGCAAGCTCTACACGGTGGCGATCGCCCCCAACGGCGACCCAGGCCCACTGCATCAACTCTGGGAGAGCGGCCCTGGGGACGCGCCCGACGGGTGCGCTCTGGCCCAGTCCGGCCATATCTACGTCGCTCTGGTCGGCGCTTCGAACCAGGTCGTTGAGCTGAGCTCCACCGGACAGGAGCTGGCCCGGTTTGGACAGCAGTACGCCGGCGTCAACGACTCGCCGGTCCCATTCGACTCCCCGTCCGGCGTCGTCTTCTTGGGCAGTCAGCTCCTGATCGCCAATCAGTCGTATTTCGCGGGCGACCCGACCAACCAGGTGGTGCTTGACCTGGAGACCGGCGAGTCCGGCCAGCCCGTGTACGTCCCGGCCCGAGCCGGGCTGGCGCCGGCCGCGGCCGTTCCCCCGCCCCGGAATCGGACCAAGCCTCGCCATCATCGTGCCAAGCCTCGTCGTCATCGAGCCAAGCACCACCGCCATCATCGGCGCCGGCCACGGCCTGCCGGCACCGCCCCCGAAACCGCGATCATCGCCCGCGGTCAGACCCGCGGCTAGGACCCAGTCCGCCGAGCCGTGAACGTGGGGTGGAGCGTCGGCGAACCGCACGCTGACCCGACGAACGTCCCGGTCAGCGGACCGTGGGCGCCGAAGTGGCCACTCCAGAAAGTCTCGGTGCCCTTGGCTGCACCGATTGCGCCGCTCGCCTCGATCAGGAACCCCACGGTCGGGAGCGGGCCGACCTCGAAGTTGCCGCTGGCGCCGATTGCCGGCGGGCACGAGTAAGCGGCAGCGAAGTCGCTCTCGATCCGGCCGCCGTCGATCACGCGGATCTTCACCGTTCCGGTCGCCCCCGCTGGTCCGGTCACGGTGCCCGTCCACAAGCCGTCAGTGACGGGGAGTCGGCGGGTGGCGCTGAGCGCGAAGTGCAACGTCTTCGGCCAAGCAGTGTGGGCGCAGCCGAGCTGTGATGACAGGATCGAGATCACGCCCCGCCGGGGACTTGAAAAGGTTCCCGGCATCGTCAGCGGGAACCGCTGGTTCTTGGCGGGCGGGAGGATCAGCTCAAATTGCGACTGTCCCAGCGGTGGGAAGGGACCGTGGAGCGCGGTTCCGGGGGCGACGTATTCGACGCGCGAAATGGCACTGGCGTCCCATGTCTGATCTCCCGTGGACCGGCAGCTCGTCGGGAGTCCGAGCGCGAGATCGCGTGCCACCTCGTGACCACCGACGCGCACGAGCTCGAAGCTCAATCCCAGCCCGTGGGGACCGGCACCTTCCCAGTCGCCGAGCGCCGGTCGAAGGTCGGCTCGCGCGGCCGGCGCAGCCGGGGCGCCCGCGACCATCCCGAGCGTCACGACCGCTGCCAGTGCCGCACCGATGCTGTGACCGTTCACGGTGCGAAGCATAAGTCCGATGCCGCCGGTGAGGGAAACGAGATACTCGGGCCGGTGCAGGCTCTGCGGTTGCCGGCGGACGCCGCCGCCGCGAGCATCGGACACCCGCAAGCTGATCGGGAAGCGTCCGGATCCACCGACTACCACGATCACCTCGTTCCCTCTCTCATCCTCGGCGCGTTTGCGCCGGCGCGAACAGCGTAGAGGCCGCGACCCGCAGCGGCGTGAGTAGCCTAAGCGCCGGCCGGCGGCGTTAGGCTGGCGATGTGCTCGTCGCGCGTGACGTAGAGGTGAGCGTCGCGGATGGCGTGCGGATCCTCGGCCCGGTCTCGCTGGAGGTGGCGCCCGGATCGCTGGTCGCGCTGATGGGTGCGAGCGGCTCGGGGAAGTCCACGCTGCTGCGCGTGCTCGCGGGGATTGCCGAGCCGACCGCGGGTTCGGCGACCTGGGCTTCGGAAGCGACCGCATCGGCAGTGCAGGCCCTCGGCTACGTGCCCCAGCGCGAGAGCGTGCACGATCGATTGACCACGCGCGAGGCGCTGCGGTACGCCGCCACGCTGCGGCTCAATCCCGAAGCAGAGATCGAGGACCGCGTCGAAACGGTGCTCGGCGAGCTCGGTTTGGTCGGACAGGCCGACACCCTGATCCAAAACCTGTCCGGGGGTGAGCGACGCCGGGCCGCTTGCGGGCTTGAGCTGGTCGGCGATCCGCGGGTGCTCCTGCTCGACGAGCCGACCAGCGGCCTCGATCCTGTCCTCGAGCGGCGGCTCATGCATCTGTTTCGGCGCCAGGCCGATCGCGGCCGCGCCGTTCTGGTCGCGACCCATGCGTCGGCGAGCCTGGATCTCTGCGACGAGGTCGTCGTCATCGAGGCGGGCCTGATCGCGTTCCGGGGTGGCCCGGCAGACGCGCAGACGCACCTAGCCGCGGTCGCCAATGATTTCCGGCGCGACTCCGATACCGGTGCGGTGCTCGCCCCTCCGGCTCCCAGGCCGGTTCCTCCCGAGCCCCAGGCCCCCGAACGACAAAAGAACCGCCCCTTCGGTCTCGAGCTCCGCGTGCTGACCGGCCGCTACCTGCGCACCCTGACCCGCGACCGGCGCACCCTGGCCCTGCTGCTCGGGCAAGCGCCGGTGCTCGGCCTGCTGATCGGGCTCGTTTTCCACCCGGCGGCCCTGAGCTCCACCAACACCTCTCCGGTCAATGCGATCGAGGTCGTCTTCCTGCTCATGACGGGTTCGATCTGGCTGGGCGTGACCTCAGCCTGCCGCGAGGTGGTCAAGGAGCGCGGACTCGTCGAGCGGGAGTTCGACGTCGGCGTCCGCCTGGACGCGTACGTGATCGCCAAGGCGCTCGTCCTGTTCGCGCTCAACTTCGTTCAGGTCCTGTGGCTCACGTTGGTGGTGGTGGGCTTGCAGCCGCTCGGCGTCGGCTCCGGGGCGGTGGTCGAGATCTTCGGGCTCGCCGTCCTCACCGCCTGGGCCAGCGCGGCCATGGGGATCGCCGTGTCGTGCGCGGCGCGCAGCATCGATCAGGCCGCGGGGGCCGTGCCCCTGCTGCTGATGCCGCAGCTCCTGCTCGCCGGCGGACTCGTCCCGCTGGCGCAGATGCCCCGCGCGATCGCCGGGCTCGCCAACCTCATCTACGCCCGCTGGTCATACGCCGGAATTGCCGCCGCGGCCCACATCGGGGCGCGGCTATCCGCGGTCGACTCCTCGGGCATCCTCGGCTTTGACGCCGGCTTCTTTTCGCTTACCCCAGGGACCGCGGCCGTGATCCTGGTCGGGTTCACGCTCGTGGAACTGCTCGGGGCGATCTTCTTGCTGATGAGAAGACCTCCGGTCAAGCCTTGAACAGGTCGGTCAGTCGTCGCGCGGCGGACGTGCAAAGACGACCCGCTTGAACTCAGAGAGCGTGGGGCCGCCAAGTCGCAGGGCGGTTTGGAAGCCCTCGGCGCCCACGTCGCCCGCGTCGAGGGCGCGCCGGAGCTCGTTGAGGGGCTCGCGCTCATCATCGGCGACTTGATCGCGCGGAGAGTCGAGGAGAATCAGGTGGCGAGGGCGCTTGAGGCCGTGGGCGAGGCGGACGTAGCGCTCGCGCTCGGCCGCGTCAAAGGCTTCGATCGGCACGACCACGGATTGACTGGCTTCCAGGCGCTTGGAGACGGCGGCGGTCAGCAGCTCGTGCGCCCGAGTCTCGGCCTCGTCCTCGGAGACCTTGCCGGCGAGGAGCTCGCGGACCCGGACGAGGGAGAGGACCGCACCCCGCTCTTGCACCACGCGGTCAGCGAACCGGGCCGGTTGCGATGCGACGGTACCGACGATGACCAGGAGGCTGCCCGGCGAATAGCGCATCCGGTCGGTTGGGGCCAGAACACGGCAGCGGGTGGACACGTCGACCGGCCGCGGCGGAGCGCCGTCACGGCGCGGGCGCTCCGATGACCAGCCGGTTCGCTCGTCGCTGCCGATCTTGACGCTGCGGGGAAAGCTGTCGCTGCTCATGAGACCATCATGGCCTACGCATGGTCTCGGCGCGTTGCGGCTCCGGAAAGCCAGGCCGCGGTGGCGGGTTTGTGGTCTCTGATTGGCACGCCCTCGGTCGCAGCCGCACCTGCCGCACGCGCAAGCTCAGACGCAGTTGATCTGGATCTGGTGCACGAGCCAGGCAGCGGAGGAGCCCCCGGAGCGCAGCGCCACCGTTCCGGTGCAGTGCTGGGTGCCACTCGTCTGCACCGAGGTCGTCTTGACCGAGACGGTGGCGGCGCTGGCCGAGTGATTGACGAGCCGGGTGCTGTCGAACGTGATCGAGCGGTCGGCGGCAAAGGTGTGCTGAAAGCTCTGGTAGCCACCGAGCTGGCTCTGGAGCGCCGGGTCAGCCAGAGCCCACGCGTCGGTATACCGGTGCGCGGCGGCCAGGCGGTAGAAAGACTGGACCGCCGCCCCCGGCGTGCCAGCCGCCGGCGCTGCCGACGCCGAGCCGGGGGTGCGCGTGGATCCTGACTGAGTGGTCGCAGGCGAGCCGCTCGCTGCCGTGCTGCTCGATGTGCGGGTGCGTGCGGTGGAAGCCGAGGACCTTGACTTGGCCGAGGCATGGGCGGGCCGATGCGGGGATGAGCCACCGCTGGCCAGTACCGCAGCGGCAGCCACGGCCGCGACTGCCGCCAGAGCCAAGACGGGGAGGACGGCTCGCCCGCGGGCTCGTGTGCCCGGGGCAGCACCGATGGCCGTTGCGGTGGGCGGGGGCTCGGGCTCGGGCGCGGGTGGCGGCTGAGCCGGTCGAGCCGGCACAGGCGCGGGCGGCTCCAACGCCCCCCGCAACCGTGCGACCAGCTCGCCCGCCGAGCCAGGCCGCTGCGCCGGCTCCTGGGCCATGGCCGCACTGAGTAGCGCGTCCGCCTCGGCCGGTGCGGCGGGCCAGACGTCGCTCAGGGCCGGCGGAGGCTGGGTGGAGAGGGCGTAGGCGAGGGCGACCACGTTGGACTCCTTGCGCGCCTTCTCGCCCGCCAGCGCCTCCCAGGCCACCGCTGCAAGGGCGTAGATGTCGATCGCCGGGGTGGCCGGGGCGTCGCGCAGCTGCTCGGGCGCCATGTAACTCAGGGAACCGAGGACGGACCCGGCACTCGTGAGTCGCGTCTGGTCGGAAACCGAGGCGATCCCTAGGTCGGCCACCTTGACGCTGCCATCGCTTCCGAGCAGGAGGTTGGCCGGCTTGACGTCGCGATGGACGATCCCCTGCTCGTGGATCGCATCCAGCCCCGCGGCCGCGCCCTCGAGGACACGCAGGACCTCCGCGGTCGCCAGCCGCTCGCGGCGGCTCAGCGCCTGCCGGAGCGTTTCACCCTCGACGTACTCCATGACGATCACCACGTCGCCGTCCTCGGAATCGACGACGTCGTAGATCGAGACCAAGTTGGGATGGCTCACCGAGGCGCCCAGCAGCGCCTCGCGACGCAGCCGTAAGAGACCCTGGTCCCCGCCCATCGCGGACATGCGCTTGAGCGCCACCGGCCGAGCCAACATCGTGTCCTGCGCCAAGGAGACGATCCCCATCCCACCTGCGCCGAGCGTCCTGATGTAGCGGTACCGGGCGAGCTTGCTGGTGCCAGCCACAGCCCAAAAGCTAGCGGGATGCGATCATCCGCCGATGGTCGACTGGGGCGCGGGGCGGTACGAGACGACGGCGGCGGACGCGCTCACTGAGCTATGACGGCGGCATCCAGAAGGTGAACATCCGCTCAGCCTCGATCCGCGCGTACACGGGACCGGAATCGAGGAAGTCGTGTTCCCACTCGGGCCCGTAGCGCGGCACGTAGATCTCCAGCACGGCCTGCCGAAAGCCCGCGTGCTCAGGCGCGCCGATAGCGATCGGGACCGCGCGGCCGTGGACGGTGACCGCGAGCTCCTCGCCCGGGAGGTGGCTGGCGCTGACCTGAGGGCGGGCGCGGATGTGACGGAAGCGCACCGAATCAGGGGCTGAGCCGAAATGAAACGAGCCGCGGTAGAAGATCCCGTCCACCGGAGCGGCCAGCGGCCGGTGGTCGGCGGTGACCGTGGCCAGGGTGAGCAGGCACATCCCGGTCAGCCGGGTGCAGACCTGTTCGGCGCCCAGCCGCCGCTGCAGATCGTGAATCCGCAACAGATGCGGTCCGGCGGACTCGTAGCTGCGGTCGATGAGAGCCTGGAGTTGGGCGAGATCGTCCGGCGTCTCGTGCACACGGTCAGGCTACCTTTCCGCGGAAGACCTTCATTTATCCCTGTTACGAAGCGCCCCGGCCTAAAGTTTGGGGGTATGCAGGATGATGCCGCCTCAGGTCTGGTCCGTAGGTTATGACCAGTCCCCGCGAAGACCTTGATCTCGAAGCGATTCGCCAGGTGCTGGAGGACCGCCGGGACCACGCGCGCCGGCGCCTGGCTGAGCTCAGCAAGCGTCCGGAACGAGGCAGCGCGGTTAGCTTTGGCAAGCGCATCGGCGATGGGACGTCGGAGGCGGTCAGCCGTCTGACCGACGTCGGCGTCGGTGACTCGCTGGAACGGGGGCTGGATCGGACCGAGCGGGCCCTGGTCAAGCTCGACGAGGGGACCTACGGATTGTGCGACTCGTGCGGCGGGGAGATCCCCCCCGGGCGCCTGCGGGCGATTCCCGACGGCGTCCTGTGTCTGGCGTGCGCAGCGTCCCAGCGCCGCGTTCCGTCAGCGCGGCGCCGCTGACCGGCGGGCCGGGATGCTGACTCGGACGACCACTCGGGCCGGCCGCGACGGTGACGCCAACGAGAGAAAGTCACGCACGGCACCGCTGTGCTGACAGAACGGACACGTGAGCGAGTCGGTCAGCGAGACGGGCTGGCCGATCGCAACCGGCGCGTCGCAGTGCCCGCAAGCCAGGGTGCCGGTACAAAGCTGGTCAGCCCGAGCGGCGCGAAGCTCCTCGATCTCAGCGCTGACGACGCCCGCGTCGAGGCCTCGGTCCCCGCCGAACGCTTGCCCTCCACCACGCAGAAAACTCATCGCGTCACAGGATAAGGCGACCCCGCCCTGGTCAGGTCAGATTGGCCAGCAGCCGCCGGGTCGCGGCGCGGTTGGCGGTCAGCGACTTGTCGGCGATGCCGATCTCCTCGATCACGCCCTGCTTGACCTTGAGTACGCCCCGGCTGGGGCCGGCCGTGAAGACATACCATGTGTTGCGCCCGATCTGGAGTCCGCGGCCCAGGTGCAGACGTCTGGCCACTGGGGAAAGCCGCGCGCCGGCGTGCACTCCGTGCAATGCGTAGTGCGGGTTGGCGGTCAGCGCGAGCACCGCCCGTCCGCGGACGCGCCGCTGGGCTGGCCGGGACAGGGGCCGCAGCACCGCGTGAGAGGGATAGCCGACGCGGATGCCGATCGGACTCAGGCAGAAGAAGTCCATGCTCTGGCGTCCCCGCCGCGAGCTCTGCGTGAACGCCTTTCGGACCCGGGCGCGGGTCATCCCAAGCGTCACCGGACCCAGTGACCGGCGCGTGAGGCTCCCGGTCGCGGCTGGACAGCCGGGCCGCGGGGGCGGAGGGGTAGATCGGGTCGTCGGCCAGACAGCGTTGTCGACTCGCAGGACGTAGAAGCCGGTGCCGCCGTCCGTGTACCAGATCTCGTGCCGGTCGGTGTCGAAGGTGGGCTGGGACATCGCGTAATCGCTGGCCGTGTAACCGGTCTCGGTGTTGGGCTTGGTCGGTGCGACGAAGTAGGCGATCTCCTTGGGATGCAGGAGGTCTGAGATGTTGAACACGCGCAGGCCCGAGGCGATGAACGAGCAGGCGACGATCTGAGGATCGACGCGCGTGGGGATATTGCAGTAATGCGCTGCGTAGCCCTGGGCGGGACTGAGCGTGCCGGGATCGTTGCCGGCGGCGGCGTGGTCGGCGGGTTGGTTGACCTGGAGGCGCAGGTTGGAGACGACGAACGGCTTGGCCTCGTTGGCGATGTCGATGATCCGCGCCGCCCCGACCGTGTCGCGGCTGGCCTGCGGCTTCAGCGTGCCCGCGGTGTACTCGTCGAACTCGAGCACATAGGGGTGACCGTTCTCCGTGAAGGGGATCGCGTTCTGCGGGATCGACGCTGACTTCCAGGTCAGCCGGCTGACCTCGCGGGCCTGTGGGTTGGGCACCCGAGCCTGGATCTGGCTGGTATCGAGGATCAGCATGTCGCCGCCCGTCGGATCGGCCACATAGGCGCGGTTGCCGTCATCGCTGAGCGTCATCCCGTGGGCGGTGACGTTGCCCTGCCAGATCGCGTGCGGGTTCTTTGGGTCGCTGACGTCGATGGCGGTGATGGCGGGGAGCGCGGTGGCGGTTGCGTAGAACGTGCGGCCGTCGGGCGAGAAGCCGCTCTCGTGCCCGAAGCGGGCGACCAGCGAGGTCGAGTCGAGCACGGGGTGCCGGCAGTCGGCTTGGACGTCATAAATCGAGACCAGCCCTGGCTCGGTGCTCGGGTTGCCGTTGACCGCGGCCAGCAACCCGCGCGTGTTGTTGAGATTCAACGACTCGTGCGGGGTCATCATCGGTGTCTGCGTCAGCGTGTCGGTCTGGACCGGATGGGCGGGGTCAGACATGTCAAGCACGGCGACGCCGAGCGACGCGCCGGCCGCGTTGAGGGCATTGGTCGGGAACAGCAGCGCCGTGTCGTAGAAAGCGCACACGTGACCCTGCGTGTCCACGTAGCGGAAGGTCTTAAAGCCGCCCGACGTCCCCTGATGGGAGATCAGCGTCATGTTGCACCACAGTCCGTTGTCGCCCGAGCCGGCCGGGACCCGCCCCTGGATGCCGGGTTCGGGATGCGAGCCTGGGCCGCACACCGCTCGCGGCGTGGCGACCAGCGGCGGTTCGAGGTTGCTCTGGGTCGCCGCGACGGCCGGCGTCTGGCCGGTGCCCTGGCCGATCGCGGCGAGGTCGTTGAGGCCGTTGTCGGTCGAGCCGATGATCGGCAGCGTCACGGCGCCCGCCGCCGACATGACCCCGAGCACCAGCGCGACCAGTGCGATCACGCTCACTGCCACCCGCAGGTGAGGTCTACGCCTCGAGCCCATCACCTCGTCTCCCTCCAGACCGGAATCTGGTGGGAAGCTACCAGGCTCGGGCTACCTTCGGTCGCGCGCGCTCGAGGGGCGGCGCACCGGGCCGGTGACCGCCTCTTCATCACCTTCAGCGCGCCCGGCCGCCGACCCGAAGCCGCCGAGGTGATCATCCGCACCGGCAAGCTGCCGCGGGTCAGGCTCCTGCGCAGCTGAGTTCTTGTGTGGTGTCGATTTAGGCCCGGCGCGTTCGTCTCCTCGGTGACCAGCTCCCAAAGGAGGAAGACATGAAGTACATGCTGCTGATCTACCAAGGCTCCACCCCGGTCCCGGGCACCGATGCCTGGGACAGCCTCTCGCCCGACGAGCGCAGCGGGGTCTACGCCGCTTACCAGGCCCTGAACGAGAACCCGGGGATCACCCCCGGCGAGCGGATGCAGGAGCCGGAGACTGCGACCACCGTGCGGGTCCAGGACGGTAGGACGCTGACCACCGACGGGCCCTTCGCGGAGCTCAAGGAGGCGATCGGCGGCTACTGCATGTTCGAGGCCGACGATCTCGCCGGCCGGACGCCTAGCCCTGGACCGTGGCCTGGCCCTGCGCGGAAACGGCTCCTACGTGCTCCAGGCGGCGATCGCCTCCCTGCACGCCGCCGAGCCCCGCGACTGGCCCCAGATCGCCGTCCTCTACGGAGAGCTGTCGCGGCTCACCGGCTCCCCGGTGGTCGAGCTCAGCCGCGCCGTCGCGGTCGCGGAAGCAGAGGGACCCGAGGCGGCCGCCGCCTTCCGGCGCGCGCTCGCGCTCGTCCCCGGGGACGCCGAGCGACGGCTGCTCGAGCACCGGCTCGCCGAGCTGGCCTCGCCCACGCGGTAGCCGCCCCACCCAGACCAACCCTCGCGGAACATCGCCGAGCCCTTCGGCATCACCAGCGCGGCTCGAGGACCACGAGCGGGATTTCGCGGTCCGTGCGCTCCTGATACCCGCGGTAGCCGCTGTAGGTGGCCACCGCCATCGGCCACAGTCGCTCACGTTCGGCGGCTGTGGCCACCCGGGCGTGAACCTGACGGCGGTCCCGTCCCACCTGCACGGTCGTGTCGGGGTGGGCCTTGAGATTGTGGTACCAGGCCGGATGCTTGGGAAAGCCACCCTTGGAGGCGACGATGACAACGTCGCGACCGTCGTCCACGTAGACCAGCGGCGTCGTGCGCCGGGTTCCACTTCGAGCGCCGGTGTGATCGAGCAGCAGCATCGGCGGGGCGCCGGGAACGTGATGCCCGATCAGTCCCCCGGTCAGCCGGTAAAGGCTGGTGTGGACGCCGGTCAGGCGCCCCAGCAGCGCCCACGAGCGATCGGCTATCGAGAGCACGTCCACGGGGCGCGATCCTACCCGCGCCGCGCGCCGCGCGCTAGCGGCGGCTCTCGAGCGTCTCGGTCAGCTTGGCGATGGCAAAGCCCCACGCCTGGCCCGGCTTGACCTTGGGCGGGAG
>JBOGYN010000404.1:0-3872 GCA_050696855.1 Solirubrobacteraceae bacterium
GCCTAGGTCGGCCGCCCGCCTGGCCGCCGCATGCGGCCCGCTGACTGCACGGCTTCGGCGCGGGAGCTGACCCGGAGCTTGCGGAGGATGTTCTTGACGTGACTGCGCACCGTCTCTTCGGTCACGAACAGCTCCTTGGCGATCGCGTCGGTCGAGAGCTCCACGCAAAGAAGATCGAGCACCTCCCACTCGCGCCGGATGAGCGGACTGCGTACGGGCCGCGTCCCGATCTCGGTGCCGATGTCGCCCAGCCGCTCGATGAGCGCCGAGGTCAGCTTCCTCGAAATCGCGGCCTCCCCAGCGAATAGGCCCTTCACGATCCGCGGGAGGGCCGCCGGATCGATGTCTCGGGTGATGTAGCCGCTCGCCCCGGCCCGCAGACAGCGCAACGCGAGCTCGGCGTCCTCGAGGTTGGCGAGCAGCAGGACCCGGCCGTCAGGTGCTGCCCTCAGGATCGAGTGCAGCACCGACAGGCCGTCATCGAAGCCCAGCGCCGGATCCATGACGACGACGTCGGGGAGGTGCGTGCGGGACAGCTCGGCGGCGTGTGGCCCTGAGTCGGCCTCGGCCACCACGACGATCCCGTCTTCGCTCAACGCCTCGCGCTAGCGGATCGTCATCGGCGATCAGCACTCGCAGCGGGTGTCCGGTCTCGGCGGTCATGACCACGGCTCGAAGCTGAGCCAGGCTCGGATCAGCTCGTCGGACCCCGTCGAGCGCGCGCGTCCGGCTGCGCCTCGGCTTCGCGCAGCGTCGCGGCTAGCGACGCCAGCCGGTCGTCCCACTGCCCACTGACGGCCGCCATCCATGAGGCCGCTTCTGACAGCGCCTCGGGCGTGAAGCGGTAACGCACGTCGCGGCCGGATCGTTCGCGCTCGAGCAAGCCGGCGTCGCTGAGCGCCGTCAGGTGCTTGACCACGGCCTGACGCGAGATGGGGAGATCATGCGCGAGGTCGGTGGCGGTCGCCGGCTCGTGCGCCAGCGCGCTGAGCAGGCGGCGGCGGGTCGGATCGCCCAGCGCGCCGAATACCGCGGCGGCAGGATCGGGCTCCATGTTCACGCGGCAATCAGCACCGGGCCGTGGCTCGAGCCGCTGGCGGCGGGGGCCGGGATTCCGATCAGGTCGAGGATCTCGAGCGGGCGCGTCTCCACCACCCGGATCGACGCCCGGCCGTCGCCGGCCGGTGTCAGCGTGAGCGCTACGCGCGAGGCCGGCTCGCCGTCCGCACTCCACCAGAAGGCCAGCCGGCCCTCGTCGTCACTCGCCGTCGGGGGAGAGACCTCCTCCACCCATCCGGTGCGCTCGGACTCTCCTACCTGGAACCGGGCCGCGCCGCCGGGCCATGGCTCGAGTTCGACCTCGTCGGCCAGCCACAGCGCGAGCCATTAGGGCTCGGTCAGCGCCTGCCAGGCCTGCTCGACATCGGCCGGAAGCTCCAGCTGGCGCTCGATTCTGTCGGTCATGGGCTCGCTCCTCTCGGGATTCTCAGAAATGTGCAACCCGGCGGTTGCTAGTGTGCTACCTTTGCGCAACCAAAGAGTTGCACACTAGCACCCAGGAGGTCATTTATGCCCCTCATTCCAATGGTCGTCGAACAAACCGCCCGTGGCGAGCGCTCGTTTGACATCTATTCGCGGTTGCTCAACGACCGGGTCGTCTTCCTCGGCGGCCAGGTCGACCAGGAGACGGCCAATCTCGTCGTCGCCCAGCTCGTCCACCTCGAATCCGACGACCCCGACAAGGACATCCACCTGTACATCAACTCCCCGGGAGGCTCGATGTACGACGGGCTGGCCATCTACGACACGATGCAGTTCATCCGCCCCGACGTGCAGACCATCTGCTACGGCGTGGCCATGTCCATGGGCTCGCTGCTGCTGGCCGGCGGGGCACCCGGTAAGCGGATGGCGCTGCGCAACTCGCGGATCCTGATCCACCAGCCTTCCGGCGGCTTTCAGGGTCAGAGCTCAGACATCGAGATCCACGCTCGCGAGGTCCTGGCGCTGCGGATCCGCGTGGATGAGATCTACGCCAAGCACACCGATCAGCCCGTCGAACGCGTCCACGCTGACATGGACCGAGACCGGTTCTTCACCGGCGAGGAGGCGCTGGCTTATGGGCTCGTCGACCGGGTGCTGGAACGACGCCAGGTCAACGGACGAGGGAGAGGCTTCAGCGGCTGAGCGCCGACCGGCACACCGGCAGACCGCCCGACCGGCGAACCGCCCGACCGCCGAACCGCCCCACCGCCGAACCGCCCGACCGGTCGACAGGCGCCTAACGCGGGGTGCCGCGCTCGAATTCCTCGATCAGCGCGTGGTAGGTGGAGCGCAGCCCCTCGTCAAAGCTGACGGCGGCCCGGAAGCCGATTTCCCGCTCGGCGAGGCTGGGATCCAGGCACGAGCGCTCCAGCTCGCCCTCGCGCAGCGGCGCGGGCTCGGGCTCGATGTCGGTCCCGGTCTCGTCTTTGAGGATTTCCCACAGCCGTCTGACACTCGTCTCTACGCCGGTGGCGATGTTGAACGTCCCCCGATGGCCGCAGGCTGCGCGCATTGCGCTCACCACGTCCTGGACATGGATGTAGTCACGCGTCGGGCGGCCTTCGCCGAACATGCGCGGCGTCTTTCCAGAGTAGATGTGCTCGCTGAAGATCGCAACCACCCCCGCTTCGCCGTGGGGGCTCTGGCGGGGTCCGTAGACATTACCCAGGCGGCAGATCGCGTGGGGGATGACCGAGGCCGCTGCCCACGTGTTGACGTACGCCTCACCAGCCCACTTCGAGGCCCCGTAGGGTGCCAGCGGGGCGGGAAGACTGGTCTCGGGGGTGGGGATCTTGGCTTCGTTGCCGTATAGCGCGCCTCCCGTGGAGGTGAACACGACCGGGGCGCGGTGGCGTTTGGAGGCCTCGAGCACGTTGAGGGTGCCGCGGGCGTTGACGGCGAGATCGTAGGCCGGGTCCTTGACCGAGACGATCACGCTGCTCTGCGCGGCGAGATGGAAGATCGCCTCGGGCCGCAGGTCATCGACGAGGGCGTCAAGCCGCTCGTTGTCAACGATCGAGAAGCTCTGCAGGTCGGCTTCGGAGGCCACGCGATCCGCGACCCCGGAGGAGAGGTCGTCGACGACGGTGACGGTGACGCCGTCTGCCAGCAGGGAATCGACGACGTGGGACCCGATGAATCCGGCACCACCGGTGACTAGGGCTCTTGAGATCATGATCAGGAAGGGGTCGAGGTGCGGGTGATGTTATTGGGGGCAGGGCGGGGCACCCGCCTGGCGTCCCTGGGGCTGAATGTCCCCAAGATCCTGGTCGACGTGGGCGGCGAGCCGCTCCTGGCCCGCCAGCTGCGCTACCTAGCCCGCGAGGGCGCCGAGCGCGTGGTGGTCAACGCCCACCACCTCGCCGAGCAGGTCGAGGACTTCGCGGCGCAGCATACCGGCCCGCCCGAGCTCGTCGTGGTCACCGAGCCCGAGCTCCTGGGTACCGCCGGCGGCGTGCGTAACGCCCTGCCGTTGCTCGGCTCCGAGCCGTTTGTCGTGCTCTACGGAGACGTCCTGACTGACGCTCCGTTAGCTCCTCTGCTGGAAGCTCACGCCCGTTCTGGGGCAGCCGCCACTCTGGCCGTGTACGAGAGTCAGGAGACCGAGGGCAAGGGCACGATCGAGGTGGACTCAGGGGGGCGGATCGTCGCGTTCCGTGAGAAGCAGGCACATGCGGGGGA
The DNA here is from genome assembly GCA_050696855.1 of Solirubrobacteraceae bacterium. Taxonomy (GTDB): domain Bacteria; phylum Actinomycetota; class Thermoleophilia; order Solirubrobacterales; family Solirubrobacteraceae; genus Palsa-465. The sequence goes on from JBOGYN010000404.1 coordinate 3,724, forward strand.
GGGGCCGACGTTGATCAACGCCGGGCTGTACGTGCTCAATGTCGGCTTTGTGACTAAATCCGTGCCGGAGCGGGAGGTGTGTGACTTTGGCCACAGAACCTTCCCGCGCGCGCTCGAGAACGATGTCCTCCGAGCGTACAGGCTAACTA
>JBOGYN010000405.1:0-2452 GCA_050696855.1 Solirubrobacteraceae bacterium
CACCTATGACGAGATCGCGGCCCGCACCGGCGATAGCCGGCGGACCGTCGAGCGTCAGATCCTGCGCGCCCGCGCCAAGCTCGCCGACGCCCTCAAAAGTAGCGGGGGGTGAAACGATGGCTGGTGGCTCTTGGTAGTGATGATGCTCGTGCGCTACCAGGGCCAGGTGGTGGGTTTCGTCGGCGCGACGCGGTATGGACTCGCGCCCGATTTGGCCGGTCGGGCCGTCGACGACGCCGACCGGCGTCGGGTGGCGGCTGTGTGTGAGTGGGCGCTGGAGGCCCGGCGGGGAACTGGGTGTGAGCCCGGGCGGCTCCCCAGTGATCAGCCACCGGGGTGATGCACGCACGCAGGACCGTTTCTCCGCCCCGATGATCGCACGCCCTGACGGGGCGCGCCGGGCCGGGTGCAGAAACGGTCCCGCGCCCCTTTACCGGGACCCCGGGCTCCAAGGAGGCCCGGCGATGGGTGTCATCTATTTGCTGCACTTTCAGCGCTCTGACCGCCACGCCCGCCATTACCTCGGCTACGCCGAGAACATCGATGCCCGGCTGGCCGCCCACCGCGCCGGCCGCGGCAGTCCCCTGGTCGCAGCGGCGATCGCTGACGGGATCGAGTTTGAGCTCGCAGCCACCTGGCCCGGAGATCGCCGCCGCGAACGCCAGCTGCACCGCTACAACAACTCGCCGTGGCGGCTGTGCCCGATCTGCCGACACGAGCCCAGGCCGGACGCGCCCGCCGCAGTTCGCTTGGATCTGGCGGACGAGACGCTGGTCAGCGCGCTGGTGGCGCTCGGGGAGCCGGCGACGCTGGCTGCCGTGCAGGCGCATCTACGCCGCTGCGGGATCGCGCCGGTGGGCAGCGCCCACGGCCGTCTGGAGCTTCTGGCCCATGCCGGGCGGGTCCGTAAGACGGCGGTCCTCGGCGAACTCGGCTGGGAGCTCGACGAGGTGGCTTGAGCGCACCGGGCGCGGGCCGACCCCTCCCTTGAGTGTGGCAGCCCTGGCGGGCTGCGGGAGGGGCGGTGAACGGCCCCGCACCCGGCGGCGGCCACCAATCCAGGAGGTTTCAGAGATGGCCAAGTACAGACGACCCGTCAGCGATGAAGAGCGTGAGCAGCGCCGCGCTGAGCAGCGCGAGCTCGTCCGTCTGTCGATCGAGCAGCTGCGCAGCTCCGACGGTTGGCAGTCATATCTGAGGGCCAGAGCTCATTTCCGGTGCTACAGCCCGCGTAACGTGCTGATGATTCTTTGTCAGCATCCGACCGCGATTCGCGTGGCTGGGTTCCGGGCTTGGCTGGATCTCGGCTGGTGCCCGGTCAAGGGGAGTAAGGCGATTCGCATCTGGGCGCCGTGTCCGCCCAGCGGAAAGCAGCTGCACGCGTGGCGCGACGCCGGAGCTGACCCCGACAAGCGTCCGCGGACGGGATGGCGCCTTGCTTCGGTGTTTGCTCAAGATCAGGTCTCAGAGCTGCCCCCACCGGCCACCCCCGCGCCGCTCGAGGCGCCGATCGCCGAGATTCGCGGCGATAGCCACGAGGCCCTGATCAGCCGGCTGGTCGACCTCGCTGAAGAGATCGACTACACCGTGCAGATCTCAGACACCGGCCCGGCGGACGGGTCCTGCAACGCCAAGACGCGGACGCTCAAGCTCTCAGAGCGCCTGCAGCCCAACGGACAGCTGGTCGCGCTGATACACGAGCTGGCCCACGCATTGGTGGCGGTCGACCCCGACGCCCCGACGCTCGACTACGCCCAGGGCGAACTGATCGCCGAGTCGATCGCGTTCTGCTGCGCTGAAACGATCGAGCTCGACAGCAGCGCCAACAGCATTCCCTACCTCGCTGGCTGGGCCGAGAGCGCCAGCCTCGATGTCCTGGAGCAGACCGCGCAGCTGACCAGCCGTCTCGCTAGCCGGATCGAGGGGGCGCTACTCGCCGATCCCTCGGGCCCGCAGCCAGCCGACCAACAGCTCATCGACCCGCCGCAGTCCGTGGCGGTCAGCTAGCTCGATCAGCGCCTCGGCGCCAGCGCGGGCGCCGGGGCCCGGCAGCGCCGCCAGCGACGCAAGCGCGAGCTGGGCATCGATCAGCGACAGTCGGCGCTCAACGGTTAGTCGTCCGCCCCAGCGAGCCGCCGCGCGCGAGAACGTCTGCGGCTCACGCTCCAACAGCGCGAGCAGGATCGCCAGCGCGTCTTCGAGGCTGACGGTGGGCAGCTCGGCGGCGATCGCGCGGATCTGAGCCGGGCTGGTACGCGAGTTCCCCAGCGCGCGCTGCAAGCGCACGACGGCACTGCCCTCAGAAGTCATACGAACGCATGTTCGCAGGACTGGTTCGCCTTGACCTACACATCTCCTCGGCCACGTTCCAGTTCGCGTCGAGCGAGGAACGGGTCAGAGTCCACAGGGCCGTGGTAGCGACCGGCACCACGCCGGCGCTCTCGACGTCCAC
>JBOGYN010000406.1:0-1575 GCA_050696855.1 Solirubrobacteraceae bacterium
TACTCGGCCTGCGCGCGCGCCCGCAGCCGCGCCTTATGGGCACGCTTGCCGGCCTGGTAGTCAGCCAGGGCTTGGGCGGAGTCGACATCTCCGAGGGTCGGGTGACTGGGGACGAGGTCGGCCGCGGCGGCGACCGCGAACCGCTTGGCCAGGACCGCCCCAATCGCCTTGACCTTCATCTCCCCAAAGCCCGGGAGCGCGGACAGGTTGGCCCGCAGCGCAGCGGTGTCGGGGGCGTCGGTCCAGATTCGCGCGGCGTCGCCGTCGTACTCGTCGCGGACGTGGACGGCCAGGTCGTGCACGCGCTTGGCCATTGAGCCCGGGAAGCGATGGATCGCCGGGCGCTCGCGGAAGATCGCATCGAGATCAGCGTCGGCGACGGCGGCGACGTCGATCGAGCCGAGCCGCTCGCGCAGGACCAGCGGCCCCGAGAACGCCTTCTGAACAGTGACCTGCTGGTCGAGCACGAACCCGATCAGGAGCGCCATCGGGTCGTGGGCGATCAGCTCGTTGGCCTCGTCGAGGTCAGTGAAGTGCAGACGATCGGGCACGGTCAGTAGAGACCGTCGCCGCGGGCGTACCGGGCCGCGCGCTCGCGGTCGTGGCGCTCGGCGTCGAAGTCGCCGTCGGCCAGCAGGCGCAGGATCGACCCCGAGGAGGGCAGCTGGGAGCGCTCGATGTGACGCTCGGGGTTCCACAGATCAGACCGGATCAGCGCCTTGGAGCACTGCGTATAGGCCTCCTGGACTGACACCAGGATGCCCAGCCTGGGCACCTTGCCGTCGACGGCACACGGCTCCAGGAGCTCGCGGTCGTCGGTGATCACACCGCGGCCGTTGACCCGGAAGGTGTCGCGCACGCCCGGGATCAGGAACAGCAGCGCGATCCGGTCGTCGGTGAGCAGGTTGGTCAGCGAGTCGGCGATCCGGTTGCCGGGCCGCTCGGGGAGCAGCAGCGTCCGCTCGTCCAGTACGCGCACGAACCCGGCCGGGTCGCCCCGCGGGCTGACGTCGACCCCGCCCTCGGCGAGTGCGGTTCCCACGCACACGAACGGCGAGGCCTCGATGAACTGCCGCGTCAGCTCGTTGATGTGATCGGTCAGTTTGGCCACTACCTGCGGGGCCGGGCCGCCGCCGATGACCCCGCGCAGCTGTGCCTCGTCGGTGATCCTGTGCACGGACTTGATCATGGGCGTCACGATAGCTGGGCGCCGCGCGATCGCAAAAGCCGTCCGGACCGGTGTCTAGCGTTCCGCCTCGATGCCGCCGCTGATCACTCGGGACGAGGCCACGCGCCTCGGTGAGCTGGAGGATCACGCCGAGATCGCCGCGCTCGTCGAGCGGGCCTGGGAGGCCCGGGTGCAGCGCTTCGGTGACTCGACCGACATGTGCTCGCTGGTCAACGCCAAGTCCGGCGGCTGCGCCGAGGATTGCGGGTTCTGCGCCCAGAGCAAGTACGCCGAGGCCGAGACCCCGATGCACGCGATGATGGAGCCCGAGCAGATTCTCGAGCACGCCCGGGCCGCGCAGGCGGCGGGCGCGCACCGCTTCTGCATGGTGACCCAAGGCCAGGGCC
>JBOGYN010000407.1:0-2057 GCA_050696855.1 Solirubrobacteraceae bacterium
CAGCTCGCCGAAGTCGATGGTCGGCCACCTGATCGGCGCCGCGGGCACGCTGTCGGTGATGGTGTGCCTGCTGGCCATGCGCGACAGCGTGCTGCCCCCGACTGCCAACCTTCACACGCCCGATCCCGAGTGCGACCTGGACTACGTGCCGCTCCACGCCCGCCCGGTCATCGTACGCGTGGCGGCCGCCAACGCGTTCGGGTTCGGTGGCCAGAACTGCGTCGTCGTACTCAGGGCGCCCTGACCCGGGACTCAGGCCGGATGTGAAGCCGCGAAGGCCACCGCGGCGCCGATCCGCTCGTCGGTCGGCGGGTGCGTGGCCATCAGCCTGGAGATCCAGCGCGGGGGCTTGAGGTCGGCGACGTTCTGCAGGGCGATCGTGCGTTCGAAGGCCACGAACGCGGCGGGGGCACCGGCCAGCTCGAGGGAGTACTGGTCGGCGCGGCGCTCCAGCGCGCGGGAGAGGCGGTTGCCGATCACCCCGACCGGGGCTGTCACGAGCCCGGCGGCCAGGGCGAGCGACGGGAGCGTGGCCGGAGTGCCGCGCTCGGTACTGAGCGCCCAGCTCAGCCGCTGGACGGCGAGCGCGGTGGCCGGAGCGATGAGGGCGGCGTAGGCGATGTTGCGGGGCACGTCGCGGTAGCGGACGTGGCCGAGCTCGTGGGCGACCACCATCCGGACCTCGTCGCGGCTGTAGCGGTCCAGCAGGGTGTCGAACAGGACCACCCGCTTGGTCGGACCCAACCCGGTCACGTAGGCGTTGGCAGCGGTGGTCCGGCGGCTGGCATCGATCGAGTAGACCTCTCCCACCCTGACGCCGGCCGCCGCGGCGAGATCCAGCACGTCGCGGCGGGTCTCGCCCTCGGGCAGCCGCGTGAAGTCGTTGAAGATCGGGGCAAGCACGACCGGTGCCAGGGCGGCCAGCACGGCTCCGAACATCACCGAGCCGGCCGCGGCGGGTGCCCACCACGAGCGGGGCCATTGGCGGGTGGCGGCCACGACGGCCGCCCCGGCCCCGCTGGCAAAGATCCCTGAGATCGCCCCGGCCTTGGTCAGATCCCGGCCCCAGTCGGGCCAGCTCTGAGTGTCCAGGCCGACGGCCATCGCGCGCCGGCGGGCGATGGCGCTGAGCGGCAGCGTGGGCAGCGCCAATCCCGTCGCCAGCAGCGCCCCCGCCAGAGCGCCCCCGGCCACCGGGCGGTGGCCGGGCCGGGTCAGCCAGGCGGGAGGCCTGAGCACGAGGAAGCTGATCGCAGCCAGGTCAACCGCCGACCGGGCCAGGCTGAGCGCGCGCTGGGGCCGCGCGTAACGCGATCCGCGCTCGATCTCGGACGGGCTGAAGTAGTCGCGCAGGTCCACCGGAGCGGGCTCGATGGGCCGTTCTCGGGGGCTCAGGAGACGGCGGGCGCCTTCCGCGGCGACGACCGCGAGCAGCATGGCTCCGGCTACCCGATAGCGCTCAGGACGCTTCACCGGCGAGACTGTAGACGTGCAGATCGCAATCGTGTCCGATATCCACGGCAACCGGCACGCCTTCGAGGCGGTGCTCGAGGCCGTGAGCGCCTCTGACTGCCAGGAGCTCTGGTGCCTCGGCGATCTGGTCGGCTACGGGGCCGATCCCGACGCGTGCGTCGATCTTGCGCGAAAGCACGCGGCGGTCTGCCTGGCTGGCAATCACGACCTGGGGGTTCGCGGAACGCTGCCGCTGGAGCAGTTCTCGCGCGGCGCCGCCCTGGCCGCGACCTGGACGCAGCAGACGATCACCACCTCGACCCGCGAATACCTGGATGGGCTCGAGCCCTCCAACCTCGACGAGGCCGTCGGGCTCTACCACGCCAGCCCGCGCGACCCCGTCTGGGAGTACGTGCTCTCCCCGCTTCAGGCCGAGCTCTGCTTCGACGTCCAGTCCCAGCGGATCGCGCTGATCGGTCATTCCCACGTGGCCCTGTCCTTTTCGCGCTTCCCCGGCGCGCCGGCCACGGGGGAGACCCGCGGCGACGGCAACGAGATCGAGCTGGGCACGGGCGAATGGCTGGTCAACCCCGGCAGCGTCGGCC
>JBOGYN010000408.1:0-1926 GCA_050696855.1 Solirubrobacteraceae bacterium
GAAGCCGAGACCGAGCGGCTGCGGGCCAGGCTGGCTGACGGCGACGATCGTCCCCGCGGTCTGGCGCCGTTTGAGGTCAACCCGTCGGGGGAGCAGCTGTTCCTGGAGCCCGGGGTGCTCGGCACCGCGGACGGCCCACCCGGGCCGCTTCCGGGACACACCGCCTAAGGCAAGCCATGACCAAGACCTCGCTCAACCCGGCCGGTATGTCTGCACCGGTCGGGCCGTATGCCCATGTCGTGACCGCACCCCCCGGGGGAAGGCTCGTCTACTGCGCCGGGGCTGTCGCCTTCGACGCCCAGGGCCAGGTCGTCGGCGCGGGCGACATCGTCGCCCAGACGCATCAGGTGATGGAGAATCTCCGGCTGGCCCTGTCCGCCGCCGACGCCACGTTTGCCGACGTGGTGAAGGTCACCAACTACGTCACCGACGCAGACCTGTGGCCCCAGGTTCTCCCAGTTCGCGCCCAGTACCTGACCGAGCCGTTTCCGGCCAGCTCATTCCTCGAGGTCAGCGCGCTGATGTTCCCCGAGCTGCTGATCGAGATCGAGGCTGTGGCGGTCGTCTACGACCGGGCATGAGGGCACCGGGCCATGGCCAGCGACGATCCCGTGATCATCACCGTGGCGCCGACCGGCCCGCTCACCACGCGAGAGAACCATCCCGGTCTGCCGGTGACGCCAAGCGAAATCGGTGAGGCAGTGGCCGAGGCTGCGGCTGCCGGCGCCGCCGTGGCCCACATTCACGCCCGTGACCAGGATGAGCAGCCGACCGCCGATCCGGAGATCTATGCCGAGATCGCCCGCGAGATTCGCTCGCGCTGCGACATAGTCGTCCAGGCGTCGACCGGGGTGGGACTGGCTGTCAGCTGCGAGGACCGGCTCAAGATCATCGCTTCGGACCAGGTCGAGGTCACGATGGCGACGCTCAACCCCGCGTCGATGACCTTCGGCCAGGGAACGTTCAGCAACCCGCCATGGTTTGTCGAGCAGCTGGCGCAGGTGATGCGCGACCGCGGCATCCAGCCCGAGCTCGAGGTTTACGACTTCGGCCACGTGCCGCTGTGCCTGGAGCTGGTGAAGCGGGGGCTGGTACAGGGCCCGCTTCAGTTCAGCTTCGTCATGGGCGTGCGCGGCGGTGTGCCGGGCGATCCCGCCTTGCTGCCCGTGCTCGTCTCGATGCTTCCCGAGGATGCGATCTGGCAGGCGATCGGTATCGGCCGTGCCCAGCTGCCGCTTTCGTTCGCGGCGCTGGCGCAGGGTGGCAACCTCCGGGTCGGATATGAGGACAACGTCTACTTCCGCAAAGGAGAGCTGGCGCAGTCCAATGCCCAGTTCGTCACCCGGGCGGTCGAACTTGTGCGCACCGCGGGCCGCGAGGTCGCGACGGCCGCGTATGTCCGCGAGCGATTGAGAGTGAGGTAATGGAGATGGGCGAGAACCTCGTCATCAAGCACGGCCGGGTGCTCACGTCGGACGGCTGCCTGCATGTTTGCGATGTTTTGATCGAGAACGGCACGATCGTCAAGGTCGATCAGCAGCTCGACCTGTGGGGGGCGGAGCAGATCGACGCCACCGGGATGGTTTTGGCCCCGGGCCTGATCAACGCCCACATGCACTCGGGCGAGAACTTCAACCCCGGGTTGTACGAGAACCTGCCGCTCGACGTCTGGTTCGTGCGCTCCCATCAGGTCACCCGCAGCCAGCCTCCGTGCCGAGAGGCGATCTACCTTCGGACGCTGCTCGGGGCTGCTCTTATGTTGCGCAGCGGCACGACAACCGCCGTCGACTTTCTCTACGAGGCTCCCGCGATCACCCTCGACACGCTGGAGCCGGTGGTGCAGGCTTACCGGGACGCCGGCCTGCGCGCAACGATCCTGCTGGGCGTGGCCGACCTGCCGTTCGCGCGGTCGCTTCCCCTCAACGG
>JBOGYN010000409.1:0-5115 GCA_050696855.1 Solirubrobacteraceae bacterium
GCACAGGGTCAGGTGCAACGCGGCCGGCGCCACCGGCCTCCAGGCGTCATCGCCCGACAGCACGGACTGGCGCCAAACCTCCAGCGTGTCCCGAATCGGATCGGGAAGCTCGAGGGCGACGAGCAGGCGCGCCCGCTCGGGCGTCATGCCTCGGAGGGGGCGGATCGCTCGGGGTCGCTCTCCCCACGCAGTACGCGGCGCAGCATGTGCAGGGCGACGGTCACCGAGCGATCACGGACGTCGCTGCGCGAGCCCGGCAGCCGGGTGCGTCGGGTGAGATGGCGCCCGTCGCGGTGCCAGACGGCGACGCAGACCGTGCCGACCGGCTTGTCCTCCGTGCCCCCGTCGGGCCCGGCGATGCCGGTGATGCCGACGCCGATCGCAGTCGCGAAGCGCTCGGCGATACCCTCGGCCAGGGCGTCGGCGACCTCGATCGAAACCGCGCCCGTGCGCTCGATCAGGCCCGGGTCGACCCCGGCCAGATCGACCTTGGCCTGGTTTGAGTAGACGACGGCACCCCCGAGGAAATAGGCCGAGGAGCCCGCCCGGTCAGTCAGGCGGGTCGCCAGGCCACCGCCGGTGCATGATTCGGCGGTGGCGATCGTCTCGTCCGCGAGCAAGCCGGCGAGCTGCTCGTCGATGGTCGAGCCGTCGAGCGAGAACAGGGTGTCCGCGTGGCGCTGGCGAATGAACTCGAGAAAGGCCTTGTAGTCGGCCTGGGCGGGCGGCTGGTAGCGGGTGGCGATCTCGATCTCCCCCCGGCGCAGACAGGTGGTGATCTCCAGCGGCTCGAGCTCGAGCCCCGCGTCCTCGGCGGCGCGCAGCGTGTTGGCGATCTCTGACTCCGGAATGCCGAACAGACGCACGATGTCGCGGCGGTAGGCGGTGGCGCCCGCGATCGCCTGGCCGAACGCCTCGGTCGATCGGGCCGTGTCCCACATGGGCTGCAGCTCGCGCGGAGGTCCGGGCAGCACGACCACGGTCGGCCACGTGGGCGATTCTCCGGCGGGAGCCACGATCAGACCCGGGGCGGTGCCGACCGGCTCGAGCACGGTCGCCCCGGAGGGAATCACCGCCTGCTTGCGGTTGGACTGGCGCACCGCTGCGGCGTCGAGGTTGGGCCAGCGCTTCATGATCGGCTCGAGAATCGCGTGGATCCGTTCCTCGAGCTTCTCATCCAGAACCATCTCGCGCTCGCAGAAGCGCCCGACGATCTCGGCCGTGAGGTCGTCGGGGGTCGGCCCGAGACCGCCGCTGGTCACGATCAGGGCCATCCCGGAATCGCGCATGAAGCGCAGCGCGGCCAGGAGATCGCCGGGGCGGTCTCCCACGATCTGGATCATCGCCGCGTCAACCCCCACCTCGGCCAGCCGCTCAGAGAGCCAGGGGCCGTTGCGATCAGAGATGATGCCGGTCAGCACCTCGGTACCGGTGATCAGGATGCCGGCCCGGAGCGGGTGATCGGCACTCGTGGGTCCCGCGGCCCTCGTGCGCCCCGCGGCGCTCATGCGCAGCGCGGCTGCTTGGCGGCCGACAGCCTCCGGGCCGAGCCCGGTATCAGCTCGTAGCCGATCGAGCCCGACGAGGCCGCGACCGGCAACTTCTTGCCGTTGACCTTCATCGTCACGGCGTTGTTACCCAGAGTGAGCAGGAGCTTGGGCGCGGTCTTGACCGGGATGATCTGACCGACGTTGTAGATCAGTCCCGGAATCAGGGGCCTCCCGGTTCCGTTGACCAGGCACACGTAGACCTGCCCGGTGGCCACCAGCTGGAGCTTGACCGTTGTCGCCACGGCTGGGCGTGGGGTTGTGCGATGCTGGCGATGGGTCCGGTGAGCCGGTTTGGTCACGACCGCGTGGGTCGGCGTCGGCGTAGATGGCGAACCCGACTTGCCGACCACGTACAGGGTCGCTACGACGATCACCAGGACCACCCCGACGATCAGCCAAGGCGGGATCAGCGGGCCGCGGGACTGACGCTCGCGCTCGCGACTGCCCAGCGGAGCGATCGGTCGCAGCTCCTGGTCGGGCGGGCTCTCGTAACGGCGGCGGAAATCATCGACCAGCTGGCGGGTGTCCAGGCCCAGGAACTCCCCGTAGGTGCGCAAAAAGCTCTTGGCGTAGACCTCGCCCGGAAGCAGATCCCACTCCTCGTTCTCGATCGCGCGCAGGTACTTGGCCCGGATCTTCGTGCGCACCTCGACCTCGTTGATGTCGATCTTGGCGTGCATTCGCGCCTCGCGCAGCCGGGCACCTATCTCTGCCATGAAAGACAGGCTACCGTCGCCGCGCCGAGGCAAAACTCCCGCAAACCGCGACTGGCGCCGCTACCGGTCGTCCGGAGGCTCAAGCGGTGGTGCTTCGGGCGCCGGCGCGACGGGAGGCGCGGGCGCAGACGCGGGGGCGGTGGGACCGTTACCGTCCGCTTCGGCTAGGTGCATGAGGATCCGCGGCACATCCGCTTCTGTGATCAGGACCTGACGCGGCTTGGAACCCTCGTAGCCGGAGATGATCCCGCGGCGCTCGAGCATGTCGATCAGGCGTCCGGCCCGCGTGTAGCCGAGGCGCAGACGGCGCTGGAGCATCGAGGTCGAGGCCGTCCCCATCTGGGCCACCATTGAGATCGCCTCCTCGAGCAGGGGGTCCTCGTTGGCGCTGAGGACGTCATCGTCTTCGGCCGGGGTGTCCTCGCTGGCGACCTCGGCCAGGAGCTCCTCCCGGAACTGAGGCTCGCCCTGCCTGCGCCAGCCTTCGGTCAGTTCGAGGATCTCCTCCTCATCGATGTAGGCGCCCTGGATCCGCTGGAGCTTGGAGGAGCCGACGGGCGAGAACAGCATGTCGCCCTGGCCGAGCAGCGCCTCGGCGCCGCCGGTGTCAAGGATCACGCGCGAGTCGGTCTGGCTGGAGACCGCGAAGGCGATCCGCGAGGGGACGTTGGCCTTGATCATGCCCGTGATCACGTCCACGCGCGGCGACTGGGTCGCCAGGACCAGGTGGATCCCGACCGCCCGGGCCTTCTGGGCAAGGCGGATGATCGAGTCCTCCACGTCGGCCGGGGCGACCATCATCAGGTCGGCGAGCTCGTCGATCACGCACAGGATGTAGGGCAGTGCCGGCTCGTCGCGCTTGGCCCGGGCGCGGTTGAGCTCGGGCAGGCTCCGGGTCCGGGCGAGCGACATGATCGAGTAGCGCTGCTCCATCTCCTTGACCAGGTTCTGGAGCGCATTGGCGGCCATCCGGGGGCTGGTGATGACCGGCGTGAGCAGGTGCGGGATCGAGTCGTAGTGGTTGAGCTCCACCTGCTTGGGATCGACCAGCACGAGGCGCACCTCGTGGGGCGTGGCCCGCAGCAGGATGCTCGAGAGCATGGCGTTGACGCACGCTGACTTACCGGCCCCGGTGGTGCCCGCGACGAGCAGATGGGGCATCTTGGCCAGGTCGGCGCCGATCGCGCGCCCCGCGATGTCCTTGCCCAGCCAGACGGTCAGCGGAGACCAGTCCGGCGGCGCGCTCTGAAAGACGTCACCGAGATGGACGATCTTGCGCAGGGCGTTGGGGACCTCGACCCCGACCGCCTGCTTGCCAGGGATCGGGGCCAGGATGCGGATGTCGGTCGCGGCCAGCGCGTAGGCGAGATCGTCCTTGAGCTGGGCGATCTTGGCCACCTTGATCCCCGGGGCGAGGCGCATCTCGTAACGGGTGATGTGCGGCCCGGTGACCCGGCCGATGACCTTGGCCTCGATCCCGAAGTGCCCGAGTGTCTCGAGCAGAGTGCGGGCCACCTGCTCCTGACCGGCGGTGTCGGGCTTGGACGCCTCTCCGGTTGAGCGGGTCAAGAAGCGCGGGCCGGGCACGCGCCATTCGAAGTCGGGGTCGTCGGTGATCGAGGCGCGGTAGCGACCTTGGGGCGTGAGGTCCTCGGGTGAGACCTCGAAGCCGGGACCGGCCGGAGCGGTTTCGTCTTCGAACAGTGGCTCGGGCTCGGCGTCTGAGCCGCCGGGCTCGGGCCCGAGATCGAGCGGCTCGAGCGGCTCGAGCGGCAGCTCAGCGACGGGCTCGTCCTCGAAGGCGTTCGGGGGCGCCTCGACGTGGGTGGCGCGGATCACGAGCTCAGAAGTGTCCGCCTCCGGCGGAAGGGCCCGCGGCGGATAGCCCGAGCCGGTCGCAGTCGCCCGGGCGGACGCGGTGGCGGGGCGGCGGGCGACGGTGGCCCTGAGGTCCTCGGTGGAACGACGCAGGACCCTGCTGGTTTCGGCCACGCCCGTCCCGGTGAAGCGCAGGATCCCGGCCAGGGTCGCGCCGCTGACCAGGATCAAGCCGGCCATGAACAAGAACACGGCCAGAATGTGGGCGCCCACCGTCGAGAACAGGTGTGAGACCGCCCACAGCTCAGCCTGGCCGATCACCCCCCCTCGGCTCTCAAAGCTGGTGGGGTGCCAGAACAGGTGCGCGGGGACCGGGCCCGGACCGAGGCCCAGCGTCCCCGCCGCCAGAGCCAGGGTCAGCGCCGCGACCAGGCACAGGGCTCCAGTCCGCAAGGGCCGCGCCGGGGGCCGCAGCTCGCGGATCAGGATCAGGCCGCCGGCCGCGACCAGGACGGCCGGGACCGCGTACCCGAGGGCGCCGAACACGAACCGGCTCGCGCGCACGGCGCCGTCTCCGAGCGTCCCTCCCGCCCAGTGGGCGTAGGCGACGCCGCCGAGAAACAGGCCGACGGCGATCAGCGCTAAGCCCAGGATGTCGATGTGGTGAGCCTCGGGAGCGAAGCTGGGCAGCCCGGGCCGGGTGGCCAGGAGCGAGCGCTGCGCGCGCTTGGGCGGCGCCTTGCGGGTGCTGGGCTTGCGCTTGGTCGGTTTGCGCTTCTGGCGGGTGGCGGCCATGTCCGATTTCGGGGCTTCGACGTCGGCGGCCCAGATCCTGCCGGAGGCGGCCGACAACGGCGCCGTGGCGGGCCCTACCATCTGCCTCACGATGGCCGACTTTGAGCGTCCCCCCCGCGTGCTGGTCGTCGAGGACGATGACGCGATCGCCCAGGTGTTGATGCGCTCTCTGCGCATGGAGGGCTACGAGGTGCGGGTGGCTGAGGACGGCACGCTCGCGCTCGAGCAGGCCCATG
>JBOGYN010000410.1:0-1506 GCA_050696855.1 Solirubrobacteraceae bacterium
ACATAGGACTTCCCCCGGGTCAGATCAGGATGTCCATCAAAGCGGGGGAAGTCCAGAGGTTCGCTTCCGACGGCGCCTCCCGCTCAGGCCCCGCCGGCGAACGCGGCGTCGACCACCGCCTGCGCCATCGGCCCGTACGGCGGCGCGAAGGCCTCGAGCAGGTCGCCTTCGCCGCGGACGAACACGCCACGAAGGTTCGAGAACTCGCGGAAGCCCTCGACGCCGTGGTGGCGGCCCGAGCCGCTCTGGCCGATGCCGCCGAACGGCAGTGAAGGCAGCGCGCCGTGAACGGCGGCGCAGTTCACACACGCGCCGCCCGAGGTCGTGCGCCGCAGCACGTCATCGGCGAGCGCATCATCCTTGGCGAACACGTACAGCGCCAATGGCCGCTCGCCGGCATTGACGTGGTCGATCGCCTCGTCGAGCTCGTCGTAGGCCTTGACCGGCAGAATCGGCCCGAAGATCTCCTCCTGCATCAGGGCGAGGTCGTCGGGCGGGTCGATGACCAGGGACATCGGCATCTGACGGGTCGCCGGATCGACATCACCGGCGTCCTCCAGCGGGCGCACGTCGCAGCCGCGTACACGCGCGTCCTCGAGCAGCCCCTGGATCCGCTGCAGGTGCCGGCTCGAGATCATCCCGGTGCAGCTGTCCGACTGGCAGTAGCCGGGCATTGAGTCGCGGACGTAATCGGCGGCGAGACCGGCGAACTCCTCCAGTCGCCCACGCGGGACGAGGCAATAGTCGACCGAGATGCACATCTGCCCGTTCTTGAGCGCCTTGGTCCCGAGCACTTGCTTGACCGACTCCGCGTCGATGCTGTCCTCGGTCAGGATCGCGGGGCACTTGCCACCCAGCTCGAGCGTCACCGGCACCAGCTGCTCGGCCGCCGCCTTGGCGATCTCGCGCCCGACCGCCGGGCTACCGGTGTAGAGGAGGTGATCCCAGCGCACGCGCGTGAAGGCCCTCGCGAGCTCGAGGCCGCCGACGACGACATCGACGCGGTCGCGGTCGAATGTCGCGCGGACCATCTCGCGCAGGAGCTCGCCGCATGCCGGCGTGTACTCCGAGGGCTTGATGACGACGCGATTGCCCGCCGCCAGCATCTCGATCAGCGGGCCGACCGAGAGGTCGAAGGGGAAGTTCCAGGGAACGATGTTCCCGATCACGCCCTTGGGCTGAGGCTGGACGAAGGCCCGCCCGGACCCGAACAGCGCCGGGTCGGCCTCCCGCGGCTCGGCGACCATCCAGCCCTCTAGCTGTTGAGCGGCGTGCACGGCGCGGCCGGCCGGTCCGAGGACCTCGATCAGATCGGCGGCGAGCGCCGGATGCACGCCGAAGTCGCTGCTCATCGCCTCCTCGATCTGCGTGCGGTGGCTCATCAGCATCCCGGCGAGCGCGCCCAGTAGTTCGTGGCGCTCGGCGAGTGAGGGGAAGGGGTCGGCCAGGAAGGCGGCGCGCTGGCGCCGGACGATCTCCTGTAGCTCGGCGATCGCCGCCTCGTCG
>JBOGYN010000411.1:0-1796 GCA_050696855.1 Solirubrobacteraceae bacterium
CGGGCGCTGGTCGCGGGCGCACGCGCGGCGCGGCCCGGCGGGGGGCTGGTGGCCACTCCGGCCGAGCCCATCGATCCCGACGGCGATCCGTTCGCCGAGGGCCACGAGGACCGCACTCCCCCCGAGCTCTACGCGGTGCGCCCGGCCGGGGGTGCCCCCGACACGCCCGGCTGGACGGTGCGCGTGGTCCCCAACCTCTACCCAGCGCTTGACCCGGACGCGCAGCCGCCGCCCCCCCAGGCCAACCCGGAGCTGTTCTGGTCGGGCCCCGCACGAGGGTCCCACGAGGTGATCGTCAACGCGCCGGCGCCGGTCACCTCCCTGAGCGAGCTCGGGGTCGAGCAGGTGGCCGCGGCCATGGACGTGTGGCGCGAGCGGATGCGCGTGCACTCCGGTGCCGCCTGTGTACACGTGATCGTCAACGAGCGCCGCGAAGCCGGGGCCTCGCTCCCCCACACCCACGCCCAGCTCTATGCGCTGGACTTCGTGCCCGCGGCGATCGCCCGTGAACGTGAGCGCTTCGGGGCCTACGCGACCCAGACGATGGGTGGCAACCTGCTCGCCGACCTCGTTCAGCACGAGGTTCGTGAGCGCGAGCGGATCGTCGCCATCGACCCCGAGGCGGTGCTGATCTCGCCTTACGGGGCCCGCGTCCCCTACCAGCTGATGATCGCTCCCCGGACGCCGCGCGCCCGCTTCGAGGACGACGGCCCGACGGCCGCGGCGATGCTCCATGAGGCCCTGAACCGCCTCGCTCGCCACCTCGGCGCCGCTCCGCCGCTCAACCTCTGGGTCCGCACCGCGCCCCGCGGCGCCGAGGAGTTCTGCTGGCGGATCGACATCCTGCCCCGCCTCACCCATCTCGCTGGGCTCGAGCTCGGCGCCGGGGTCAACCTCAACATCGTTGCCCCGGAACAGGCCGCGGCCGAGCTCCGCGGCGCCTGAGTGCGTACTTAGACCATATGGAGGCACGGCCAGCCGGGTGTCGAAGGTAGGCCGGCACCCCGCGCGCGTGGCGTCGCGGGTTGAGACACGCCGAGGATTACGGCCTCGGTGGTCGACCACAACTCCATACGGGAGGTACCGGCCAATGGCGAAGGTTCGCAGTTGGGTTGGACTGGACGTCCATGCACGCAGCGTCGTGGCGGCGATGATCGATGCCGAGTCGGGCGAGCTGCGCTCGCGCAAGCTGTCGGGGAAGACGAGCGAGATCGTCGAGTTCTGCGGCTCGCTGCCGGGTCCGACGCGGGTGGCGTACGAGGCCGGGCCGACCGGGTTCGGTCTCGCCCGGGCGCTGCACATGACCGGGGTCGGGTGTGTGATCGCGGCGCCGGGGAAGATTGAGCGGCCCTCGGCGGACAAAGTCAAGACCGATCAGCGCGACGCGGAGCGGGTGCTGCGCCTGTTGATGATCGACGGGCTACACGCCGTGCGGGTCCCGTCCGGCGAGGAGGAAGCACTGCGTGACGTCGTGCGTGCCCGGGAGGCGGTCCGAGGTGATCTGATGCGCGCCCGGCAACGACTGAGCAAGCTGCTGCTGCGCCACGACGTTCGCTACGACGACACCGCCAGCGCGTGGACGGTCGCGCATCGCGCGTGGCTGACGAAGCTCGATCTGGGACATCGCGGCGCGCAGGTCACGCTGCTGGAATATCTCGGTGCGATCGACGCGATCGTGATCCGCCGCGACGCTCTGGAGACGACGATCGCCGAGCTGATCCCGGGGTCGCCGTGGGAGCAGACCGTGGCCCGGTTGCGATGCCTGCGCGGGATCGACACGCTGAGCGCCGTCGGGT
>JBOGYN010000412.1:0-3081 GCA_050696855.1 Solirubrobacteraceae bacterium
GCTCCATACGGCAGCGTTGCCGTCACCTTGAATCCGTTTGGCCGGGCCTCGGTGGTCAGCGTGCCTCCGAACAGGCTGGCGCGCTCCCGCATCCCGATCAGGCCGTGCCGGTCGGCAGGGCTCTGACGTGGAGTCGCCCGGGCCTCGCCTTCGGTGTTGACGATCGTCAGCTGCACATCTCCTTCGCGGTAGGCGATCGTGACCTTTGTGCTCGCCCCGGCCGCGTGCTTGACGACGTTCGTGAGCGCCTCTTGGACAATCCGATACGCCGACAGGTCAACGCTCTGAGCCAGCGGACGGCGCCGTCCCTCGACCGTCAGCGCAAGCTCGAGTCCGGCCCCCCGCAGCTGCTCGATCAGGCCCTCAAGCTGGGCCAGACCGGGCTGCGGCGCGAATTCCGGGCTCTCGGTTTCACCGGTCCGCAGCAGCCTCAGGGTCGCGTGCATCTCGGACATCGCCCGGCGGCCGAGGTCGGCGATTTCCCTTGTGCCCTCAGCGACCCGGTGGTCACCATCGACCGTGGCTCCCAGGGCCTGCGCCTTGACCACCATCAGACTCACATTGTGAGCGACGATGTCGTGAATCTCCTGCGCGATCCGCACACGCTCCTGAGCGACCGCACGCTCGGCCAGCAGCTCCTGCTCGCGACCGAGCCGCTCGGCCCGCTCGTGCAAGCCTTCGAGCACGCGACGCCGGGCGCCGACGTAGAGACCGACGGCGACGGCCGCCGCGCACATGGCCACACTCCCGATCGCGTACCCCAGCAGCCCGCCGTGGTCAGTCGCGCGGCCGCTGCCGCTGCCCCACGCCGCCTCGGCGACGATCGCCAGCGCCGCAGCTGCGCCGCCGGCCACCGCCGCCTCCCTCCACGCCGTTCGCGCGGCGATTGTGTAGAGAACGGCCATCAGAGGGAGCGTGAGCGCCCGATCGTCGGGCATCGCCGCGACCACGGCCGCCGCGACAAGCAGCGCTTCGCGGGGCCGCGCCCGGCGAAGGAAGACGGTTGCGAGCACGCCCGGGATCAGCACCAGGGCGAGCGGCCCGTGGTTACGAGCCTCGGTTCCGACGAGCGAGCCGACGGCCACCGCGGTCAGGCCGAGCCCGAGCGCGAGGCTGCCCCAGTTGGCGCTCAACCGCAGAGAACGCCATCGGCGGGTCAGGGGCACCCTGTGACTATCCTCCTGACCCGCCGTCAGCATCAGCTTGGGTCCCTATCTCCAGGATGCCATTAGACGTCACGCCTGACGAGCAGAACGGCGGCGAGGGCGAGGGTCACTGCCACGTAGCCGGCGAACACCGCCAGGCCCGCTCCCGGCGAGAGCGAGTGGGCATGGTTCCCGATCCTCATCATCGCTTCGCCCGCGTTGCTCGGCAGGTACGGGTCAATCGAGTCGGCAAGGCTCGACGGGAGGATAGACACGAGCGGCGGGATCACGAACATGATCCCCGCGAAGCTCGCGATCCCGGCGGCAGTATTGCGCAGGATCGCGGCCAGCCCCATTGCGAACAGCCCGACGAGCGTCAGGTACACCGCCGCGCCGAACACCGCGGTGGCCACACCACTGTGCGAAAACGCAATCTGCACATGCTGGCCGGAGAGGATCGCCTGACCGGCGAAGAACGCGATCAGCACCGCCGGTATGGCGAGCACCAGGGCAACCGCCGCGTAGACGACGGCCTTCCCCCACAGCACGGGCAGCCGTTTCGGCACCGCGGTCATCGTCGAGCGGATCATCCCGGTCGTGTACTCACCGGCGATCAGCAGCACGCCGAGGACGCCGATCGCGAGCACCCCGAACCTGACTCCGAGCAGGCTCGTCGATAGGGGATCGAAGCTCGCCTTATCAGCGGCGGTCATCGAACCCCAGCGCGAGACCGTCGCCGCGCTGGCAATGATGCCAAAACCGATCGTCAGAACCACCGTCGCGAACAGCGAGTAACGCGTCGATCGGAGCGAGTAGAGCTTTGTCCACTCGGACCGAAGCACGCCGATCTGGGTGACTCGGCCTGGGGTCCGAGCCGGGCGTCGGGCGACGTTCGACCGGGATCCATCTAGGGTGGGAGCAGACGAGCTCATGCGGCAATCCTTTCCTGCCGGTCGCTGCCGGCTTCAGGGTGATCGTTCAGAACGGCGGTTCGGTACTCGGTTTCGTCGCGAGTCAGCTCCATGAAGGCGTGCTCGAGGGAGACCTTCTCGGGGGTCAACTCATGCAGGACCAGGCCGTTGCGGGCGGCCGCCTCCCCGATCTGTTCGGCCGTGAGCCCCTGGACTTCGAGCACGCTCGGTTCGTCACTGGCCACCCGGACGTCTGGCCCGAGGATCACGTCGCGCAGTTGCGCGGCGGCCGGCGAACGTACGCGGACCACGTTCGTGGACCACTCGTCGACAAACTCAGCCAGGCCGACATCGCGAATCAGACGTCCGCGCCCGATGATGATCAGATGATCCGCCGTGACGGCCATCTCACTCATCAGGTGCGAGGACAGAAACACCGTGCGCCCCTCGGCCGCGAGGCCCTTGAGCAGATCGCGGATCCAGTGAATCCCCTCGGGATCCAGGCCGTTGATCGGCTCGTCGAGGATGAGGACCTCTGGATCACCGAGCAGCGCGGCGGCGATTCCGAGACGCTGACCCATCCCGAGCGAGAACCGCCCGGCCCGCTGGCGGGCGACCTCATCCAGGCCGACCAGCGAGATCATCTCGTGGACCCGTGAGCGCGGGATCCCATGGGTCTGCGCCAGAGCCATCAAATGGTGATAAGCCGAACGCCCCGTGTGGACCGACCGAGCCTCGAGCAGGACACCGACCTCGTGCAAGGGCGCGGGGAAGTCCCGGTACGCCTTCCCATTGACTGTCACTGTGCCTACGCTGGGCGCGTCGAGGCCGATGGTCAACCTCATCGTCGTCGACTTACCCGATCCGTTGGGACCCAGGAAGCCCGTCACCCGGCCTGGCTGCACCTTGAACGTAAGATCGTCGACGGCGGTCTTGTCGCCGTACTGCTTGGTCAGATTGTGGGCCTCGATCATGTCGCTCCTTCTCGCGATTTCCGTAACCGCCACGCTAAGCAGCTAACGGCG
>JBOGYN010000413.1:0-1682 GCA_050696855.1 Solirubrobacteraceae bacterium
ACCGGAGGAGCCACGCGGTCGGGCCTGACTCCCAGCTCGAGGAAGACCGGTACCGGACACGTTGGGTTGCGTCGCTGCGAGTCGCGGAGCCGTAGCGCGGGTCCGGACGCGCCAGTCCGGACCCGCGTGCCAGCGTTGGCTACGGCCGGAGGCCGGCGCTCGCTGAGATGACGGGCGGTCGGCGGTGGTGCACGGTTTCGACGATCTCCCGGGTGTCGATTCCTTGGAGGTAGATCGAGGTGATCCCGAGGTGTGCGTGCCCGAGCTGGCGCTGGATGATCGGCAGCGGAATGCCTTCGTGCGCCATCTCGACAGCGTGCGCATGCCTGAGCTGGTGGGGCGCGAACCGGCGGCGCACCCCTGCCGCGGCGGCGAGGCGACGGAGCTCACCGCGGGCTGCGGTGGCTGACCAGCCGCGGCCGCGAGTCGGGCCGGCGAGGATGCAGAACAACGGGCCGATCGGCAGCAGGACGCGGTGTTTGGCCCAGCGAGCGACGTGCTCCCACGCCCAGTCGTCCATCCCGACCAGCCTGCGCTTGCCGCCCTTCCCCGAGCGGACCAACACCGACCCGGTCTTCGCGTCCAGATCGGTCTCGGTCAGAGCGAGCGCTTCACTGATCCGCAGGCCGGCGCGCCACAGGATCGCGATCAACCCGCGCGTTCGGTCGGCGTAGGGGCCGGTTCCGGCTTGGCGCATCACGAGGATGATCTCCTCGACGGTCGGCGGGTCGGCCGGGTAGCGCGATCCCTTGTTCGGCGGCGCGCAGCCCGCCCAGTGTCCCGGCGTCGCGGCCGGCGACCTGAGCCGGCCGGTGACGTCCACCAATCTCTGCTCGGACATGATGTCCTCCATCGGGTCGGCCCGGCACGCGGCGCCCACAGACCGGGCGCTTGCATAGTCTGCCCAGCGTCCCACGAGACCCGCGCGGACGCCAGGGGGCGCGGTACGCTGCCGGGATGACGTTCACGCGCATCACCGTTCGCGCCGATCAGATGGACGGGGTTCCGTGCATCCGGGGTCTGCGGATTCCGGTCGCGACCGTCGTCGGCATGGTGGCTGAAGGCATGAGCACCGAGGAGATCCTCGTTGCCTACCCGGACCTCGAACCTGCCGATGTTCAGGAAGCGCTCCGGTACGCGGCCGAGGCCGTCCGTGAGCGTGAGCTGCCGCTCGCGGGTTGAAGTTCCTGATCGACAACGCGCTCTCGCCGGTCCTCGCCCACGCTCTCGCCGGTCTTGGCCATGACGCCGTCCACGTTCGCGACCTCGGGATGCAGGCCGCGCCCGACGAGGCGATCTTCGACCGCGCGGCTGAAGAGGATCGCGTGGTCGTCTCGGCGGACACCGCCTTCGGCACGCTCCTGGCAGCCCGCAAGCAGACCAAGCCGTCGGTCATCCTGTTCCGGCACGGCAGCCAGCGTCGCCCTGCCGACCAGGCCGCGCTACTCCGGGCCAACCTGCCGCAGCTCGAGCAAGCGCTCCAGGCTGGCAGCATCGTCGTAATCGCGCCCGACCGGATCCGGATCCGCACGCTCCCGCTCCTCCCATAGCCCAGCAACAACCGGAGCGGCAGCCTCAACCATCCCCGCCGACGCTACCCGTCGGACGCCTATACCGGTCACGGCGTGGGCGAAGACGGCGTGACCGCTCTGGTCGCCGGGCGATCGTCAGCTGTCCGACAG
>JBOGYN010000414.1:0-2178 GCA_050696855.1 Solirubrobacteraceae bacterium
GTTCTGGCTCCACTGATGCTGACGATGGCGCTGGCGGTCAAGCTCAGTTCCCGGGGCCCGGTCTTCTTCTGCCAGCCGCGGATCGGGCAGCGGGGCGAGGGCTTCGAAATGCTCAAGTTCCGCTCCATGGTTGTCCACGCCGAGCGGATCAAGGACAAGCTCCAGGATCGCAACGAAGCCGGGGACGGCCTGTTCAAGATCGCCGACGATCCGCGCGTCACGCGGGTCGGACGGCTGCTGCGCCGGAGCTCGCTGGACGAGCTCCCGCAGCTGATCAACGTGTTCCGCGGCGACATGACCCTCGTCGGTCCGCGCCCGCTGGTCCCCGACGAGGATGCCCAGATCGAGGGCTGGAAGCGGCGCCGGCTGGCGCTCAAGCCGGGCATGACCGGCCTCTGGCAGGTCTTCGGGTCCTCGCGCATCCCGGTGCAGGAGATGGTCAAGATCGATTACCTGTACGGCGCGAACTGGTCGATCTGGCTCGACATCAAGATCCTGCTGCGCACGATTCCCTACGTGCTGCGCCAGCGTGGGATCTAGGGGCCCGGCGAGATGAGCGTGAGTCAGCAACAATCTGAGCCCGGACGGGTGACGCTTCACGGCCTACCCATTGACCCGCTCACCGAGCAACAAGCGCTGGATGCGCTGTTCGCGAGCCTGAACGACGGTCGCGGGGGAGTGGTGCTCACGCCGAACCTCGATCACCTCCAGCGCTACGCCAAAGAACCTGGAGTCCGGGAGGCCTACGCCCGCGCCGACCTCGTGCTGGCGGACGGGATGCCACTCGTCTGGGCCAGCCGCTTGCAGGGGACGCCGCTTCCGGCCCGGGTGCCGGGCTCTGACCTCGTGTGGGCGGTTTCGAAGCGAGCGCCCCGTGAACAATCGAGCGTCTACCTGCTCGGCGGTGCTCCCGGCGTGGCCGATCTCGCCGAGTCTCGCCTCCACGAGACGGTGGACGGGCTCAGGATCGCGGGTACGCACTGCCCTGCCTTCGGCTTCCTCGAGCGTCAGGACGAGGTCGAGTCGATGCGCGCCGAGGTGGTTGACGCCGCTCCGGACGTCGTCTTCGTCGGTCTGCCCTCGCCCACGGCGGAGGCGGCCATCGAGCTCCTGCGCCCGCGGCTCCCGCGAGCCTGGTTCCTGGGCGTTGGCGTCAGCCTGAGCTTCATCGCTGGAGACGTGCGACGAGCCCCGCCCTGGATGTGTCGCACAGGGCTTGAGTGGATCTGGAGGCTGGTTCAGGAGCCTCGACGGCTGGCCCGCCGGTATCTTCTCGATGGGCTGCCGTTTGCCGCGCGTCTGGCTGTGAGCGCGGCCGCCGAGCGGCTGCGCTGAGCTCGGTCTGAGCCGGGCCGGCTCGACGCTGAACTCGAAACGACGCGCCTGTACGTGCCCTTCAGCGCATCACGCCAACAACCTGCGTCAGCAGCCGTCACCAGCGGTCTCAAAGTGCTGGCGCGGGCCTGCGCCGGCATCTCGGCGCCCCAGACGGCCTACCTCTTGATCCTCCTTGGTGCGGCTTTGCTCAGCAAGCGAGGCGAGCATCCGCGATCCGATCACAACCTGCGTCTCGTGGTGGTGATTCCGGCCCACGACGAGGAACTGGAGATCGCCGCCACGCTCAAGTCAGTCCTGGCCAGTGACTATCCTCCCGAGCAGCGGAGGGTTCTCGTCCTGGCCGACAACTGCAGCGACCGTACGGCTGAGGTTGCTCGAGCCGAGGGAGCCGAGGTTTGGGAACGGAGCGACCTCGAGCAACGGGGCAAGGGCTTCGCGTTGGCGTGGGCCTTTGATCGGCTCAGCGACGATGTCTCGCTGGCCGGCGTATGTGTCGTCGATGCCGACTGCCGGGTCTCGGCCAACCTGTTGTCGGCCGTGGCCGCCCGCCTGGGTGACGGCGCCGAAGCCGTTCAAGTGCCTTATCTGGTCTCAAACCCCGATGAGTCTCCGAAGTCGGCGCTGCGCTGGGCCGGCTTCGCTCTGTTCAACGTTGTGCGCCCGCTCGGGCGCGACCAGCTCGGCCTGTCCTGCGGGCTGCTCGGAACCGGCCTGGCGATGTCACGAGGGCTGATTCGTCGCTCCCCGTGGCGCGCGCACTCCTACGCCGAGGATCGCGAGCAGCACATGCGCTGGGTGCTCGACGGTGCCCGGGTGGTGTTCGCACCAGAAGCCGAGGTG
>JBOGYN010000415.1:0-2460 GCA_050696855.1 Solirubrobacteraceae bacterium
CGGCAGTGGACAGGGACTCGTCAGCCGCCCCGTTCGATGCTGCCGGGGCTCTTGCCGAGCCCGGGTTCGTGGATATCGGGGGGTCTTGAGGTGGCTTCGCTGGACCGCGGGTCGGAAGCTCAAGCCAAACGTGAGCTCCGCCGCTTGGCGCGTTGCGTGCGTGCGCGGTGCCTCCGTGGGCGGTCGCGATCGCTTTCACGATCGCCAGACCCAGGCCGGTGGAGTTGGCGCTGCGCGCGCTGTCGGCTTGGGCAAAGCGCTCGAATGCGCGCTCAGTGAAAGCGTTGGGAAAGCCTTTGCCGTGATCGCGGACGTGGAGGTTCGTGGTTCCGTCTGCTTGATCGGCCAGCAGGCAGATGTCGCCCGCTCCATGGCGCAGGGCGTTCTCGATCAGGTTGCCGAGCGCCTGCGTGATCCGTGCGCGATCCGCGCACACGGTCAGGCCGTCGGTGCTCTCGGCGGCGATGATCCGCCCGCTCTCGCTGGCCCGAGGCCCCAAGCGGCTGCGAAGCTCGGCGAACAACTCCCGGATGACGACCGGCTCTTCGACGAGCCGGACCTGGCCGTGATCGAGGCGCGCGAGCACGAGCAGATCTTCAGTCAACGCCACCGCATGCTCGTTTTCCTCCAGAGCCGACGCCAGGGCCGCCCGGAGCTCCTCGTATGAGCCCTCCTCGTACAGGGCGAGTTCGAGCTGGCTCTTGACCAGGCCCAGCGGGGTCCGCAGCTCGTGGCTGGCGTCGGCGACGAACTCTCGCTCACGCAGCAGCGCGTGCTCCAGCCGGTCGAGCATTCCATTCAGACTCTGAGCCAGCTGCGCGATCTCATCCCGCGCCGGGGGAACCGGTAGGCGCTGCGCCACATCCGCGGCGGTGATGCCCACGGCCCGGCGGCGCATCAACTCCACCGGACGCAGCGACGCTCCTGCCAGCGCGTAGGCCGCGATCGCCGCGACTGCCAGCGCTGCGCCTTCGCCGATAACGAGCAGCAGCAGCAGTCGGCTCAAGGTCCGGTCTCGATCGAGGAGCGACATTCCGGCGACGACCACCACGCGTCGGTCGTACGGGCTCGCCGATTGCGCGAAGATGCGAACCGGCTCTTGGAACCCGGGGAGCGTCCGGTCGACGATCAGCGGTCGAGCCGTAGCGCGGCGGACCTGGACGCCGGTCAAGATCGCTGCCGCACCCACCGGCAGCGACGAGGCCAGCACCGTCCCGCTTGGATCGAGGATCTGCGAGAAGCTGGCGGACGGATGTCCAGCCCGCGCGCCGGCGGCCGGCCGAACGTTGGGAAGCCCTGAGTCCTCGTGCTCGGGGAGCGTGGCGATCTCCGCCGCGCGCGCCCGCAGGTCATCGCGAAGCCGAGCATCGAGCTCGGTGCCAAGACTCCGATACACGAACACGCCGGTCCCGACGAGCACCAGCGACATCAGCGCCGCGAACGCGAGGGCCAGCCGAATCCGGATCGGTACCCGCTTCATGGCGGTGTGTCCGCCTGCAGCCGGTACCCGGCGCCGCGGACCGTTTCGATGCTGTTGGTGCCAAACGGCCGGTCGACTTTCTGGCGAATCCGCCTGACGTAGCTATCGACGATATTCGAGCGATTGTCATAGGCACGATCCCAGCCATGCTCCAGCAGCTCAAGACGCGACAGAACCCGGCCGGGCTGACGCATGAAAGCCTCCAGGAGAGCGAGCTCCGTCGTGGACAGGCTGTCCTGGCTTCGCCGCGCCAGACCTCACGCGTGGCCGGATCCAGTCGCAAATCACCTACCTCCAATATCGACGGTCGCTCCCGGGCTTGGCGACGAAGCAGGGCGCGCAACCGCGCGAGCAGCTCCACAAACGAAAACGGCTTCGTCAGATAGTCATCAGCACCGCCATCTAAGCCCGCTACCCGATCCTCGACCGCGTCTCGCGCGGTGAGCATCAGGACAGGCGCCCAAACCTCCTGCTCGCGCATCCGCCGGCATGTCTCAAAACCATCGATTCCCGGCAGCATCACATCGAGCACGACCGCGCTGTAGATCGTCGCCGCCACCATCCACAATGCGTCCTCCCCGCAGGTCGCGACATCGCACGCGAAACCCTCGGGACGCAACCGGCGCCGGATCAGCTCCGCCCACTTCACGTGATCCTCGACGATCAGGACGCGCATCACAACCACAACCACGTCAAAGCAGCGACAGCCAACGAGCACCGGAACGCGGCCCACGCGTCCTCACGGCTCGGCCAGCGTATCCGTCGCCGCGCTGCTCATCCGCTGGTTGCCCGGTCGTATCGAGCCGCGCTCCGCCGAGTGCGTGATGCGGCTTCCGAGCAGCCTGCCCGCTCCGGCTGCCACCTGCGAAGCCGATGTCGAGCGCGTGTGGATCACCGGGCCAAGCTCTCCGAGCTCACCGCGACGGCTGGTCCTGTCAGAGGTGGCGCCGCAGTCGATTCGCTGCTGGGCACAGGCGCGA
>JBOGYN010000416.1:0-13939 GCA_050696855.1 Solirubrobacteraceae bacterium
CCAGGGTGCCGACCTGGTCCGGGCCGTCGGCGGCATCTGCATGTCGACCGACCAGCAGCGAGCCGAGGCATCCGAGCCCCTGGTGCGGCTGCTCTTCGACGGCCTGCGGCATGGGGCGGGCGGGGCGACGGCCGTGGCCACCGCGCCGACGAGGGACAGGTCCGGCTAACCGCCGCCCCTGTGGCCAGACCGGGGGCAGAGCAAGGAACCTCTGGTGCGCTGCTGGGTGAAATGACCCACCACGGGCGGCCTGAGGGATCGCCGACTACACTGCAGTCTGCGACAGACAGAGCCCGGGGAGTTAATTAACAGTCGATGACCACCGCCGTATTCAAGAAGGTCGACTACACTCTCGACGCGCTACTCAGCGGCATCGAGATGGGAACCATCGGCCTTCCGGACATTCAGCGTCCATTCATCTGGAAGGCCGTGCGAGTGCGTGACCTATTCGATTCGATGTACCAAGGTTTTCCTGTTGGCTATCTCCTGTTCTGGGCCAACACTATGGCCGATTCGACAAAGGGCATCGGCACCGATCACAAGCAAAAGTCTCCCAGCCTTCTCATCGTGGACGGTCAACAGCGTCTAACATCCCTGTACTCCGTCCTCAAGGCCAAGCCCGTTCTCACGGACGACTACAAGGAACACCGAATCCAGATTGCATTCAACCCCTGCACCGAGGTCTTCGAAGTCGCCGATGCCGCCGTGCGGCGGGATCCAGAGTTCATCCCCGATATTTCAGCCCTGTGGAACAGCGGCGAGGGCGAGTTTGCCTTCGTCGGCACATACCTCTCGAACCTGAGCAAGCGTCGAGCCCTGTCTCCTGACGACCAGAAGGGTTTCGCGGCGCGGATTTCACGACTGAACGAGCTCGAGAAGTATCCATTCACGGCGCTCGAATTGGCCGCGGAGCTTCCCGAGGAGAAGGTCGCGGAGGTATTCGTACGGATCAACTCAGAGGGAGTGACCCTGAAGCAGGCTGATTTCATCCTTACGCTGATGTCGGTGTATTGGGAGGCAGGTCGGCGGGCTCTCGAGGCCTTCTGTCGTTCGGCCAAGAGCCCCAGTACGGCCGCCGTCTCTCCCTTCAACCACTTTATCAAGCCATCTCCTGATCAGCTCCTGCGCATCGCCGTCGGGCTGGCATTCTTTCGCGGGCGTCTACAACACGTCTACACCTTGCTGCGCGGCAAGGACATGGAGACTGGGGAAGTCTCCGAGGAGATTCGAGATCGTCAGTTCGCGTCGCTTGAAGAAGCTCAGGCCAAAGTTCTTGACATCACCAACTGGCAAGAGTTCTTCAAAGCCCTTCTGGCGGCAGGGTATGCGTCCGGCGACGTCATCTCCTCGGAAACCGCCGTCCTGTACACCTACGTCCTCTTCCTGGTGGGGCGCATCCACTGCCGAGTGCCTCACGGGCAATTGCGCACGCTGATTGCGCGATGGTTCTTCATGGCGACCCTGACTGGTCGATACACGAACTCGCCGGAATCGGCGATCGAGCAGGATCTGGCGAAACTCCGAGGGAAGGTCACACCCGAGGAGTTCAGCAAAGTCTTGGAGGGCGAGATTGGCGCTGCTCTGACGAATGACTACTGGGAGATTCAGCTCCCGAATGCGCTCGCGACATCCGCCGCCCGCGGACCGTCGCTCTTTGCCTATTACGCAGCACTTCGTATCCTCGACGCGCCAGTCCTCTTCTCGACCTTAAGAGTGGCCGAGCTTCTCGATCCGGCCATCAAGGCCAACAAGAGTGCATTGGAGCGGCATCATCTCTTTCCGAGAGCTTATCTGGAGAAGTCCGGCGTCACCGCCACACCAGAGATCAACCAAATCGGCAACTTCACGCTGGTGGAGTGGGCAGACAACATCGATATCTCCGATACGCCACCCTCGGCCTATGTTCCGAAGTACGAGCAAGCCTTGATCACGGCCAGTGGCCAAACGGCGCTGGAGGAACAGTACCGCTTGCATGCCTTGCCAACCGGATGGCACCTCATGGCCTACTCAGATTTCCTTCGAGAGCGTCGGAAGCTCATGGCGGCGACCGTCCGACGAGGTTTCAGCCGAATCGGCAGCGGCGGAAAGTCGGCAGTCGCTCCGAGTGAGCCCGGGATCAGCGACCTCCTCAAGCTCGGCGAAAGCGCCAGGCTCGAGTACAAATCGTCAGCCAGATGGAACGTTCGGGTGGGCGGCCGTGACGACCGCCTCGAGTACAAGATCCTGGTTACCCTCGCCGGCTTTATGAATGCTGACGGGGGCACAGTGCTGGTTGGGGTCGACGATAACGGCGCCCCCGTAGGCCTCGATCAGGACTACGCCTTGATCCATCGGGGCGATCGCGACGGTTGGCGATCGTGGCTGACAGATCTGGTGGCAAATGGGCTGCGGAAGTCCAATTTGTCAAACATTCGCGTGGACTTTGAGACGATTGACGGTAAGGACGTCTGCCGCATCCGGGTCTTTCCAGCGGTACGGCCGGTGTGGGTGGAGTTGCACACGCCGCATGAGTTCTATGCACGCTTCGACAACTCCACCCGGCAGCTCACCGGCGCCGAAATCCTCGACTACGTTAGTCAGCGTTGGGGCGACGGGGCCATCTCTCGCGTCGCGGCGGGTATGGCCGAGACAGGTGGGTAGTCACCCAGGCAGCCGCGGTGGCGATGGACGGCACCGATACTGGCGACTGGAGGCCGGGGCGGCCTCGATCCGCCCGCCCCATGAGCGTTATCAACCGGACCGCCGGGCTGGATTCGTACATGCAGAAGCACCGCGACGCCTACTACGGGCTGCTGCAAGAGACCCGCAACACGAGCGATTGGCGCGCCTGGCTTGCGTTCTTCCTGGAAGGTGTTGCGGAGGTCGCGAGCGAGGCCGCCGGCACGGCGGGAGAGATCAACACGCTCCGGGAGAGCCTTCGGGAACAGCTGCACGCTGCAACGGGGCGCCGCGCCGGCAACGCGTTGCGACTTCTCGAGCACCTGTTCCGGAACCCGGGCGTCAGCGTCGAGACCGTCCGACGGCGGATGCTGCGAGGTGAACCACACCGGCGCAGGAGGTCGACCTCGCCTACGACCTGAACCGCCCTTCCCAACCCTCCGCCTCCGGGTCCACCCAGGGTCGAGGGGCGAACCCCTCCCCGGTTGCCACAGCCCCCTGGACCCCGTCCCAGAGCAGCTCCTCGATGTGGCCGTCGTCCCGGCTCCAGCACCACAGCACGCGATGCTTGGCGTGGTTGAACCTGATGGCCAGCGGCTCGATCACGTGCGCCGCCACCGTCCCATCCGTCGCCTGGTAGGTCACCCGCAGCACCAGGCGCTCGCGGATGGCCTCCTCGATCAGCTTGGTCACCTCCTCGCTCGGCATGCGAGCAGGGTAGGCGATCCCACCGAGCCTCTTGGCGTACTCTCCGCCGGTGTTCGCCGACGACCAGGCCACCACCTCGCGGCTTGCCCTCGGCCAGGTGATCGAGTGGCTGGTGTGGTCCGCCATCGTGGGTCACTCCGACCGCACCACCCACGTGTTCCTCCCGCTCGACGACCGCGGCGTCGACGGCATCGTCCGCCGCGTCGACGACGAGGCGATGTGCGCCGTCCAGGTCAAGGGGCGCACGTCGATCGCCTACAGCGAGATCCGCACCGTCGTCCGCCGCACCGCGCTCGACGACCCCAACATCACCTTCGTCGTCGCCCTGCTCGACCCGGTGACCGTCGCGCTGGGCCAGACCGTCTACGTCATGGGTGCCGGCACCGTCCTGCGCCTCGGCTCGCCGTCCAACGGACCCAACGGCCCCGAGGTCGAGTTGCGCCTGCCCTATCCGCCGCGCCAGGAGTCGAAGTGGGCGCCGTACGCCTGCCCGCTGCTGGAGCTCCCCACCCACCTCTTCCCGTCGGCCGGCGTGCCGCCTGTCGCCCGCCCGAGGCCGGCGATGCTCGACGAACCACTCGCCGAGCCGTTCACGCCCGCCCCTCCGCGCCGCCGCGAGCTGCTCGGCCACCTCGCCGAGCTCGAGGTGATGCGGCTGCTCGGCGAGCCACCCACGCTCAACACCTTCAAGTCCTTCCCCGACCTGGAGGAGGCCGAGTACCTGGTGCGCCACCGCCCCAGCGGCAGCATCCGTGGCGTTCAGGTCAAGTGCCTGATCGTCCCCGATGCCGACTACCACGGCGGCGTCGACTTCCACGGCCCCTCGTTCGCACCGTCGCCGCTCGTCGACGCTGTGATCCTGGCGTGGCGCGAGGACCTCGGCGGCTTCGACGAGCGTGCCTGGATCATCCCGGCGATCGACATCCCCGAGCTGGTGACGACCGACCGCTACACCTTCCGGCTGTCCCTGTGGGTCTCGGACACTGAGCCGAACCGGTTCGATCCCTACCGCGTGCAGCGCGCCGCGATCGGCACGATCCTCGAGGCGCGGGCGTCCCGCTGAGGCCCGCAGGCATACGGAGGGACCCCGGCATCTGCATGTCCACCGACCAGCAGCGGGCCGAGGCATCCGAGCCCCTGGTGCGGCTGCTCTTCGACGGCCTGCGGCATGGTGCGGCCGGGCCGGCGGCACCGGCAACCAGCCTCGGCGCCACGAGGGGCGGCTCCGCTTAACTCCCCGGATTGTCCACGTCCGGGGCGGGGCGCTGTGACGCCGCCATACGATCCTCACAACTGCCGGCGAATCGTCGGCGGAGTCGGATCAAGCGGGCAGGAGTGTCAGTGAGGCGCAATGACGAGGTCGGACCACCGAGAAGTCACGTCTGTCAAGGGTGAGCACCGAGGTCACCTTCAACCGCTCGGACAGAGCGACCACTGACGCGTCAACGATGCCAAGGTCGAGATCCGCGTACCTTTCGGCCAGCTCGAGGGACCTCACAGCGTCATCCAGCTCGAGGCTCGCAAGGCTGTAGGCGCCGTGGCGCAGGTCGGCGATGAATTGGGCGAATGCCCTGCTCGCCGACGCCTTGCGACACCAGTGGTCGACCTCCACAAGCGTGAGCGGCGGCACGATCAACTCATCGTGCGCTGATGCTGCCTCGATGCATTGGCGGTGGGTTGCGTCGCCACTGTTGAGCAGCGCAATGGTCCCGCTGCTGTCGAGAATGAGCGCCACCGCAGCTCAGGAGCGGAGGCGCCCCGCGGCGGGGGAACCCTCATCGTCCGCGGCCCGTCGAGCGAGGTCCCGGGGGCCCTCGAAGACGCCCCAGTGCGGCCGCGGCGCAGTGGCGCGCCGGGTGGCGGCGGCCTCCGCGACAACTTCCCTGAGCACCGTTGCCAGGGATACGCCGCGGCGCCGCGCCTCAGCCTCGATCACCGCCAGGTCGGCCGCCTCCGCTGTCAGCGTGGTTCTGCGAATCATGATTCTGATTCTAGCATCAGCATCACCGCGCCGGATCCCGGGACGCTCCTCGGCTTCGGAAACGTACCCCCTTGTGGCCACGGTGTGGGTACCATGTGCCCATGGCGAGTGTGGGCATCCGCGAACTGCGCGACAACGTCAGTGCTGTGATCAGACGCGTAGCCAAGGGCGAGACCATCGACGTCACCGACCACGGCCACCCGGTGGCCCGGTTGGTCCCTGCGACTCCCGGCAGCGTGATCGATCAGCTGATCCAGGCCGGTCGAGCTCGACCCGCTGACATGGATCTCCTCGACTTCGAACCGCCCCCGCGGGCGGCGGACGAACCGCTGCTGTCGGAGGTGCTGACCGAGCTGCGCGCCGATGAACGGTAGGGCGGTCTACCTCGACACGTCGGCCTTCATGAAGTTGGTGGTGCCGGAGCCCGAATCGCCGGCTCTGCGGGCTCACCTTCGGCGCTGGCCCACTCGGGTGTCCGCGTCACTGCTGTGCACCGAGGCGCTGCGGGCGGCATCCCGCGCATCGCCGGTCCGGCTCGCCGCGGTGCGACATCAGTTGCGAGGCCTCGTGCTGATCGACCTGGACCGCACACTCCTCGAGAACGCCGGGATGCTCGGACCCCCAGCAATGCGATCGCTCGACGCAGTGCACGTCGCGGCAGCGCTTTCTCTCGGAGGCGACGTCGAGGAGATGGTGACGTACGACGCTCGCATGGCAGCGGCCGCGCGCGCCCAGGGCCTTGCCGTCACGGACCCGAGATGAAGCATTCGGTCAGCCTGGTGGCGGCCCTTGAACCATCAAACGGGTCGACGAATGGTGACTGTCAGCCGGCAGCGCAATTGGGCTAGACAGTGCGCATGTACGTCGGCGTCACGGACTACGACTGGTACACTTTCCTGCGCGAGCGCCCAGCCCTTGACGAAGTCAACTTCTGGCAACCGAGCGGGGGCCGTCGTTTCAGCGTCATCGAGCCCGGCGACCTGTTCATGTTCAAACTCCACTATCCGGCGAATGCCATCGTCGGCGGCGGAACGTTCATCTCGTTTGATCGCTTCCCGGCATGGCTTGCGTGGGACGCCTTTGGGGAGAAGAACGGCGCAGCCTCGTACGACGAAATGTGCCGGCGCATCGAGCGATATCGCCGGCGCCCCATCTCGCCCGCGGGCAACGAACCGGTCGGCTGCATCATTCTTGCGGACGCCTTTTTCTTCGACGAGGCAGATTGGGTCTCCACCCCCAGTGACTGGGCGCCAAACATTGTGCAGGGGAAGACGTACGGCGTGGACACAGGGGACGGGGCGCGGCTTTTCGACCAAATCCTGGCGAGGCGTGCGGCGCTGGCACTTGCCGAGGGCGCCACTGCTGTGACTGGCTCCCAGCCCGTGCTGTTCCGTGAGGCTTTGGGCCGACGACGCCTTGGCCAAGGCACCTTTCAACTGATGATCCTTGACGCCTACGGCCGCCGATGCGCTGTGTCGGGTGAGAAGGCGCTTCCGGTGCTTCAGTCGGCTCATGTTCGCCCAGTGACTCGAGGTGGGGAACACCGCATCGACAACGGGCTGCTGCTGCGCTCAGACATTCACACGCTGTTCGACCGCGGCTACGCGACCATCACCCCTGGGGGTGAGTTCAAGGCCAGCCGCCGTTTGAAATCGGACTACGACAACGGCGAGCCGTACTACCTCATGGAGACCCGAGCCGTTGCACTGCCGAGCTCGCCCAGCATGAGGCCCTCCCGAGAATTTCTCGAGTGGCACAACAAGGAGGTGTTCCTGGGGTGACCAGCACCGCGCGGCAGCTGCGCGCTTCGCTGACCGTGGCCGGCGCTCTGCGTGTGCCCCAGATCACAGTCGTCTTCTGGCTGATCAAGGGCCTGTCGACGGCCATGGGAGAGTCGACGTCGGACTTCCTGGTCCACGCCATGCTCCCCGAGCTGGCGGTGCTGCTCGGCTTCGCCGGCTTTCTCGGCGCCCTGGTGGTGCAGTTCAGGAGGGCCGGGTACGTGGCCTGGGCGTACTGGCTGGCCGTGGTCATGGTCGGGATCTTCGGGACCATGGCGGCCGACGTCCTCCACGTGGGCCTGGGTGTGCAATACACGGCGTCCACCATCCTCTACGCGATCGTGCTGGCCGTTATCTTCGCCACCTGGCGATGGACCGAGGGCACGCTCTCCATCCACAGCATCGACACGCCTCGACGCGAGGCCTTCTACTGGGCCGCGGTGGTGGCCACCTTCGCGATGGGGACCGCCCTGGGCGACTTCACCGCCTACACGCTGCACTTCGGGTACTTCCCCTCCTCACTCCTGTTCGCCGCGCTCATCACAGTCCCCGCGGTCGGTCATCGCTGGCTGCGCTGGAACGCGATCCTGTGCTTCTGGTCCGCCTACGTCGTGACCCGGCCGCTCGGGGCTTCGCTCGCCGATGGCCTGGGCAAGCCCCGGTCGGTGAGCGGGCTCGGGCTGGGCAGCGGGTGGGTCGCCCTGGCGATCGGCGCCGCCATCTTGGTGATGGTCGCCCAGCTCACCATCAGCGGCGCCGACGTTCAGCCATCCGCGGTGAGGAGCGGCGAGAGCTAGCCGGCGGCGCGGGTGCCGTCGGGGTTGCGGGCATCGGTTGACAGAGGCGAGAGGACCGGCGCACCGTTCGCCGCCTCAGGCCATTTCGAGAAGCGGAGGCGAGGCGCTGTTCGGCGCAGGCAGGTCGAGTCGGGCACCCAGGCTGGCAGATGACGGGAGCGCGTGGAGGCTTCCCAGGACGGTCGTGGCAGGCGACGGATCGGCGCGCCGGCGCTCACGTCGCGGCGGTGACCGTCTCTTTGGAGGCATGCTGGTGGGGGCCGTCGTCATCGCGGCCACGCTGGTTGCCGCGGGGACGGGGGCGTCCGCGGACCAGGGTTCACGCCACTACGGTCCCTTTGACAGCGCCTCCACGGATTCGGGAACGTGCGGCAACAACTGGGCGAACGACACCTTCAAGCGTCACTTCGATGCGGCGACCACGCCCAACGCCGGCACCTACACCGTTGTCGAGAGCTTCATCGCCGGCCGCTTCGTGACGATCGCGGGATTCAGCCCGGGCGCTTGCGAGCCCGGGGGCACGCCGGGAAGCACCATCGGCGATGGCGTCACCGGCAACTTCCATGGAAGCTTCACCGTCGTCGTGTCCGGGGGGACCTACAACCCCAACGCCCAGTGCAGCGAGTCGACGTGCAACACCACTGCGGGTTTCGTCTCCACCGTGTATGGATCGCCGGTGTTCAGCGTCCCGAGCTTTGGTCTGACCTATCACGGCAACGGTCCCGGGTTGATCCAACGTGCTTGGACCAACGCATCCGCCGACCAGGGCGGCAACCGCGGAGACATCCGCAGCTCCTGACCTCGCGGACGGCGGCGCCCCCCGCGCGCAGGGCGCCGCCGTCCCATCTCCTGGACTGCGATCCTGCGCGGCCGCTGCGGCCGGGCCGGCGCGTCAGTCCGCGGTGGGGTCCTCCTTGCGCTCGGGCTCCCCGGCGATCTCGCGGTCGATCTCCTCCGCCGCGCGCTTCACCTTCTGCAGCGGGCTGCGACCCTCCTTGGCCTCCTCAGCGACCTTGCGCACCACGCTCCTGGGCGTCCGCGGTGAGATCTCGGGATGAGCCTCGTCGCCCGCCGCCTCCTTGAAGACCGTCCGCCCGTGGTCTCCCGCCATCTCGCCGTCCGCCCACGTCCTGCGCTCTGTTCCCATGGTGCTGTCCTCCCAACTGGCATGGCAACGCCGTCACCTCGGGCGCGCCTGCAGGGTCCTCCTACATGTTACCCAACGGCTCAGCTTTTCTGCCATGATCACTATCAGATCCCAGGCTGGCACAGGGAGGCGACGCCATGGCCACTGAGCGACAGAAGCGTGCAGCGCGGCGCAACATCACGGCGACGCAGGGCAGCGGTCATCGGGCCGCTCCGCGTCGCGGCAACCAACTGCGAGAGCGCGATCGCAATCAGCTCGATTCGGAGACCTTCGCGTTCCCGGCCGAACGAAAGGAGCCGCTCAACGATGCTGCGCACGTGCGCAACGCGGTGGCGCGATTCGACCAGGTGGAGGGCGTCAGCGACGCTGAGCGCGACCGTGCCTGGCGCCGCATCAGGGCCGCGGCGCGGAAACACGGCGTGGTGATCGAGGCGCCCGGTTGGCGATCGCTCATGACAGGCGGCAGGACGGGCCGCTGAGGCCAGGAGTCATCGGCTGGACGGATGCCTCTCCCGAGTGGGGCAGGGGGCGGTCCAGCGCCTGGATCTGACCGTTCCTCGACGGCTCAGCGGATCAGCACCACGTCGACCGCCAGAGCCGGGGCGGCACCCTTCCACAGCGAGTCGGCGGTGACCACCCGGGCGTCGAGAGCGGCTCCGGCCGCCAGGCAGCAGCGGTCTGCCAGCCCGAGGCCGGGCGGGAGGCGGGGTCGCGCCTCGGCCGCGAGCCACGCCATCCGCTCGGTGAAGGGCACGACTGGCAGGACCAGCGCGGTGATGACCTGTTCCATCGCTGCCGCCGGCATCCCCTCACGAATCAGGATCCCCACCACCTCCTCGAGGTTCACCGACAGCACAGCCGCGTCATCCAGGTACGCCTCGACCGAGGAGCCACCCGGTTCATCGTGCAGAAGGGCCAGCAGAGCGCTCGCGTCCAGCAGGAACACCAGGTCAGCCGCTCAGGCGCGCCGTGGCCTGCTCGGGGTCTCCTGGGCTGCTTCCCGGCGACGGCTCCGCACCAGCTCATCGGCCAGCCTTCGCCCCGCGGGAATGTGCGCGCGCACCAGCGCCTGGCTCTGACGGAGGGCTCCCCGCCGCGGCAGCAGGCGAACCTCACCCGGCGACGTCCCGGCGAGGAAGACCACCTCGTCGCCCTCGCGCAGCTCGAGCTCACCCCTGATCGCGGCGGGCAGAACCAGGCGCCCACTGCGGTCGAGGCGTGCGGTGTGCGGCACCATGTCCACACCATACCGCAACCGGCATTCTGCGGGAGATTAGGACGATCACCCTCATCAACTGCCGTGACCTCCCCGAGCGCACCATCACCGCCCTTGCCGATGCGGCGATGGGGTTCCGGGTGACCAACACGATCTATCGATCGCGTGACGGGATTGGCGTCGACACCGCCGGCCGCGATCTCCGAGCGATGGTCGAACGAGGCCTGCTCATTGCTGTCGGCGAACGTCGAGGGCGCCATTACGTCGGCAGCGGGTCATTGCGCGCGGCGTGGCAGTCCATCCGCTCGCAGAGGCGCATCGACGATCGGCTGGATCCCTTCGCCGACTGAACTCCGTTGGGTCGCGCACCGCATGCCCGAGCGCCGCCCGCCACAGCCGGTCACAGGTCGACGGTGGTGCCCGCGCCAGCCGCCAGCGCCGCGTCATGGACCAGGCGAGCGACGACGGCGTCCTCGAAGGCGCTCCCCGTCGACTTGTAAACGGTGATCTCGTCGTCGGATCGCCGCCCCGGTCGCATCCCGGCAAGCACCTCGCCAAGCTCGTCGACCGTCGCGGGATCGCGCCCCTGCAGCTCGTGGGCGCCGGCCGGGGGAGGGTTCTCGGCGGCCCCTCGCCACTCCACGAAGATCCGCGCTCGCCGGATCGTCTGCGCATCCAGCTCGGGCCCGAAGGTGCCGCCCGC
Organism: Solirubrobacteraceae bacterium; assembly: GCA_050696855.1. GTDB lineage: Bacteria > Actinomycetota > Thermoleophilia > Solirubrobacterales > Solirubrobacteraceae > Palsa-465. Next base: position 10,992 of record JBOGYN010000416.1, read on the forward strand.
CGAGGTCACGTGGGCACCACGCGCCAGCCACCCGGGCTCGGTGATGGGTTGGTGCGCGTCGGTGCAGCAGCAGACAACGTCGGCGCCGCGAATGGCCTCCTCGAAGCTCTCCACCACGACACATCGCGAGTCGTGTGCGGCGAGCTGCTCGGCGCGCCCGCGATCTCGTGAAGCAACTCGAATGGTGGTGAAGTCGCGCACCAGCGGCACCGTCGCCAGGTGGGAATGCCCCTGCACCCCGGCACCGAGGATCGCCAGCGTCCTCGCGTCAGCCCGGGCCAGCAGTCGCACCGACACCGCGGCGCCTCCGCCGGTTCGCATCGCGGTGATGTGGGTGCCGTCCATGACGCACAGGGGCGTTCCATCCTGCTCGTCGAAGAGTGCGATCAGTGCCTGATGCGACGGCTTGCCGCGCTCGGCGTTGCCGGGAAACACGCTGACCGCCTTGATCACCAGCCCGCGCCCGGCAACCCATCCCGGCATGGCCCCGAGCAGTCCTGCCTCCGCCCGCGCCGCCGTCCTCGGCGGAACCGACGCAGCCCCTGTCGAGAACGCCCGAAATCCCTCCTCCAGCGCCGCGAGCATGTCGCGCCGGGAGAGCAGCGCCTCCACCTCGCTCCTACTGAGGAACAGCATCCACGGCGTCCGGTTCGCGCGAACGCACCACGTCCGCGATGAACCGTGTGAGTCCGTCGAAATACACCTCCTGGTCGTCGTACATCGCCAGGTGGCTGCCGTTCGGGCACAGCAGGAACCTGCCGGCGGGAAGACGGGCGGCCATCGCCTCCAGGTGGCGCGGGTCCATGGTGTCGTGGGTGGCGCCGATGACCAGCGTCGGCACCGTGATGACCTCCAGGTCGGCGAAGCGATCCCAGCCGGCAAGCTTGCCGCTCGCCCCAAGCTCGCTCGGCCCCTGCAGGGGCACGTAGATCGACTGGTTGATGTTCTTGACAGCTCGGTTGACCGGGTCCGGCCACTGGTCGGCCGGCATGCGCAGCACGTGGTGCACGTAGTGGTGCTCGATCAGCAGCTCCATGTACCGGGGATTCTCGTAGTCCTGGGCGGCTTCCAATGCCTTCACCTCGGCGAGCACGCCCTGGTCCATCGCCGGCATCAGCACGTCATTGGCGTACGCGTTGTAGGCGGGGATGCTCGCCATCATGTTGGAGATCACCAGTCCCTTGAGGTGCTCCTGGTGCTTCAGCGCGTACTCGATGGCGAGGATTCCGCCCCACGAGTGGCCGAGCAGAAAGAAGTTGTCGCGAGTGAGCCCCAGCGCGCGCCGCACCGTCTCGACCTCGTCCACGAAGCGGTCGATCTCCCAGAGCTCGGGGTCGTCCGGCTGGTCGCTGTAGGCCGATCCCAGCTGGTCGTAGTAGTAGTACTCGATGCCGGCCGCGGGGAGATGGGTGTCAGCCGCCTCGAAGTACTCGTGGGTGCAGGCGGGTCCGCCGTGGAGGAGCAGCAGCTTGGCGTCGGGGTTGTTGCCGATGCGCTTGGTCCACACCCGGAACCTCCCCCTGGGGGTGTCGATGGGGATCAGCCTTGCCCCGCCGCCCAGCAGGTCGTCACGCCCTGTGTAGTCCAGGTAACCGCCGTCATCCATGGCATGCCTCCCAGTGGGTGCGGACAGTAGACGTTTGTGGGTCACGTCGCCACGGGGAGGATCGGCCGCCGCCGGGCGCAATCCTCTGCTCTTTGGCGTTTCTGCCGCTCGCGTCCCTTCCGGACCGGGGCCACTGTGGAGGCACCCGAACTGGGCAGACCAGCCAGTGGGAGCCGAGATCGTAGAGTGGTGCGATGACCCGGTCAGCGCACCTCGTCGGCAGCATCCCGGCGGACGACGCCGCCGACGCCATGCAGCTCGCCCTCAGCCACCTCGGTTCGCGGCTGCGCTGCCTGCCCGACGGCGAGACCGGCGAGAGGCGCAACTGGATCATCCACATCATCGACGCCCTGCGACGCCACCCCGACCTCGAGCTCAGGAAGGACGGCGACTGGTCCGATTACGACAGGACGCCGGTGTTGCGAATCCGCAGAGGACACCGGCTGCGCGCCGAGACTCTCGACTTCGGCCACGTGGCCGCCTTCGAGGAGAGCTGGCCCACCTTCGCGCGCCTGCGCGACCAGCACGCGGACCCATCGCTCAGCTTCCAGGCCGGTGTGCCCGGCGATCTCGACATGGCTCTCTTCACCATGGGGCCGATCGGCGCCTTCCGGCACCGGGCCAGCTTCCGCCAGGCGACGCTCCGGGAGATCCGCGAGGTCTTCTCGCGCGGCGGCAGGGACGTCGTCTTCCAGGTCGAGGTGCCCGCCGAGCTGGTGTTCGTCGCCCGCATGCCCGCACCGCTGCGGGGACTGATGGCGGCGTTCCTAGGCCGCGGGGTGGCCCGCCTGGCGCGCGAGGCACCCAGCGGGGCGCGCTTCGGCATCCACCTGTGCCTCGGCGACATGAACCACCGCGCGCTCGCCAGCATGCCGGATGCCGGTCCGGTGGTGCTGCTGGCCAACGCGATCGTCAGGGCGTGGCCGCCGGGGCGCCCGCTGGAGTACATCCACGCGCCCTTCGCCGCCGCCAACCGGGTGCCGCGCACCGATGCGGCGTGGTACGCACCATTGCAGAAGCTCCACCTGCCCGCGCAGACGCGATTCATCGCCGGCTTCGCCCACGAGGACCAGGACCTCGAGGATCAGCGACGGATCCGCACCATGATCGAGCGCCATGTCGGCCGCGAGGTCGACGTGGCCACATCCTGCGGGCTCGGCCGGCGCACCAGGGCGGCGGCGGTGGCGGCGCTCGAGCGCACCGCGGCCCTCAGCGCCGACTGACCCGGGACCCGCGCCGCTTGGGGTATCAGCACGATCAGCGATCGCAACCAACCGCAATGGACAGAGCGTCGCAGATCGCGCTCACCGTCGCGGGTCTCGCATGTCCGATCCGGCGCACC
>JBOGYN010000417.1:0-2002 GCA_050696855.1 Solirubrobacteraceae bacterium
GCTTTATCTTGCTCTCCGTGACGCCTATTGCAGCGGATGCGAATCCGATTGGGTGTGCATATTCGAAACCGGCTTGAGGAGCGGGCTCCCGTGACTAGCGGGCACATGTCCAGCGAAGCGCCATCGCAGCCGTAGATCGGTCTGTTGTATGCCAGCACGTCGGTATTGGTGGCGGTTTCCCGTCCGCGTCAGGGCTTGCGATGACGTATGGGCGGCTGCAAGTAACGCGCCGATGAGCAGAGTCCTCACTCGGTGGCAAGCAGGGCTCTGAGTTCTGTAATGGTGAGCCGTTGCGCTGGGTCGGCCACATTGTCGGCGAACCGCACGCCTTCGCCTTGTAGCACCTCAGGGGCGGTGTCGGTGCGGCCGTCGTTCCAGCGGAAGCTGGCAGAGGGGCTACCGTCCGCCGAGAGCAGTCGCCAGGCGTTCTCGCACTGCTGGCAGTTGCTCACGTGTCCGCCTAGCGGCTGCCCGGCGGTGCCGACCACGCTCGCGACGTCACCGTATGTGGCCCAGTGCCCGGCCGGGATCCTGGCGAGCAGGCGGTGCAGCCCCGACCAATCGAAGACACCGCTCCCGGGGCCGGTGCCGGCGAGCTCGGCGAGAGTTTGCCCGTCGGCAGTAGCGACCAACTGTGTGGCTGCACCGGCTGGCACCGCCGCTTGGGCCTGCTGGTAAAGGAATTTGATCAGGCCGGTGACAGTGAAGTTTCCGGTCGCACCGAGTTCGTCAGCCTCCTTGCCCGACCAGCGCAGCGGTCGACTGGTTGTGCCGGTCCACACCGCGCGGTCGCGGTCGGCGGTCGCGCCCCACTTCTTGAACTGGGCCGCGTCTGGCCCGCCGGCCAGCACGATCAGCCCGGTGCCGGGCTCCAGAATGCCTCTGGCGATCAGTTGGCGTACCGCAGGCTCCTGCCGGGCTGCCCGGCGCACGTCGTCGTCGCGCTTGCGCTGGGCCAGCAGCGGCGACACAGTGAACTCCTCAACCGCCGGCGTGGGATAGACGGGAGCTACGGAGATGACCGGCCCGCCGCCGGTCTGGTAGCCGCTCACCGCGCGCAGGGCGATGTCGACGCCCATTTCACGCAGCCACACAGCGACCGCTGTCGTCGAGGGCGTAAAGCCTCCGGCGAGCAGCACGATCCGCGGCTGGCCCAACGGTGCGCCGGCCAGCCCTCCGACATCCTCCCCGAGATGCGCCTCCAACCGTGCAAACGCGTCGGCGTCGCTGAGGATCTCGCCGTGGCGGGCCCGCCAGGCCCGATATTCCTCGACCAGAGTCTCAGGTGTGAATCGGCTGCAGTACGCCGCATACTTCAACGCCTGCAGCTCGACAGTCTCCGGCGCCGCGTCGCGCTTGAGTTCGGCCACCACCAAGTGCCCGTCGGTGTCGAGCGCCAGCACGTCGAGCCGGTCCCGCTCCCGGCCGCGCGCCGAGGTCCAGCGGTCGCATTCGCTAGTGAGGACCAACAGCCCAGCGCCCAGCATCTCCGGGTGCTTGAGCACCCACTCCTGCAAGTGCTCGCGCTCCTTCAAACCGGCCTCGGCCAACGTGATCGGGGTCGCGCGGGTGGCTGCGGCACCAGTGACCTGGTAGACGAGCTCGTCCATGGTCTCGACCGTACCGTCGTCGGACGAGGCCCGATCAGGCGACCGCTTCGCGGGTCATGCTTTTTACGGCGAGACGGGGAACGGACGGACGGCTTGACGCTCTCCGCAGCGGTCAAGCACCGACGATTTTCGACTGGATCTCGGCGATGTAGCCGGGCCAGTCCTGCGCCAGCAGAGTGGTCAACCGCGTCCGCAGTGACTCGTACTCGTGGCGTTCGACGACCCGTTGTGTGCCGTCGGCGAAGTGCGCGGTGTTGTGCGGGATCCCGACCGTGGACAGCAAGAAGTGACTCCACTGGTCCAGGGTGAGGAACAGGCTCGGGATCGGCGCGTTCGCCAACTCGTCCAGGGCGGCTTCCCAATCGACGCCCATCGCCGGCCAGCTTGTGTTC
>JBOGYN010000418.1:0-3874 GCA_050696855.1 Solirubrobacteraceae bacterium
GGGGGTAGCGCCCAGCGGGCCGCGAACACTCATCAAATAGAGGATGCCCGTATCGGTGCCGACTGCCGTTTGGGCAGTATTGCGATTACGTTAGACAAACCGCTTGCTCTTATCTGGACCTGACATCGGCGCCCGATCGAGCCAGAGCGGCCCGTGCGCTGCGCTTGAGGGTCGGGACGCTGAGCATGGCCTCCACGGCGATCCGCGACGACATCTTGCTCTTGCCGGCGACCCGGTCGCTGAAGACAATCGGCACTTCGCGCACGGTGAAGCCGGCCAGGATGGCCCGGTAGGTGACCTCGATCTGGAAAACGTAGCCCTCGGCCCGGATGCTGCCGAGGTCGATCGCCTCGAGCACCTCGCGGTGGATGCACTTGAAGCCGCCGGTCAGGTCACGGACGTGCACGCCCAGAATCAAGCGGGCGTAGATTCCTCCGCCCCGGCTGATAAGCCGCCGGACCAGGCCCCAGTCGCGTACGCCGCCACCGGCCACGTAGCGCGAGCCGAGTACCAGGTCGGCATGGTCAGCGGCGGCGATCAGGGCCGGGAGATAGCGGGGGTCATGCGAGAAGTCGGCGTCCATCTCGATCACGCGATCGGCGCCGTTGCGCAGCGCGTGGCCGAACCCGGCCAGGTAGGCCTGGCCGAGGCCGCCCTTGCCGCTCCGGTGCAGAACCTCGAGCACGGGGATCTCCTCGGCGAGCCGATCGGCGATCCCGCCGGTCCCGTCGGGCGAGTTGTCGTCCACCACCAGGATCCGATGCCGATCGGGTACGGCGCGCTCGAGCTCGGGGAGCGAGGCGCGCACGATTCGCTCCAGGTTGGAAGCCTCGTTGTAGGTGGGAATGATCAGCCAGATCGCTGCAGCCATGGGATCGGAGCGTAATGATCGGTTCGGGTGTCGGTCCGACGGGGGGCGCTCAGTCGACGCCCGGTGTCCGGTGGCGCCGCAGGCAACCGCGTAAGGCGCAATCATCTGCAGCGGAGGTTCTGCCTCCCCCGGGACTCCCAGATGAGCGACACGACACGCTAGATCGCCAGAAGTCCGCCGCTCGAACCCTCTCGCGCCCCAGGCTGGGGGCCGGACGGCTCGAGCCGGAGGTCTACCGTCGCCGCCGCGGCGGTCTGGCCCTGGCTGCGCTGGCGGCACTCGCCCTGCTGGTCGGGATCGCGGTCGGGGCCGGCTCGGGAGGGCAGCCACCCCACCGGGTCGCGGGCCTCGGCACCAGCTACTTCGCCCACATCCGGACCCTGGCCGGCAGCGGCCCGGACTCGTTCGCGGCCACCCAGCGCGCCGCCGAGACCGCGGCCGTCAACCGCACCTTGTCCTACACGCCGTATGTGCGGGTGGCGGGCTCACAGCACCGCGAGATCGCCCTCACCTTCGACGATGGCCCCGGGCCCTACACGCCCGCCGTGCTGTCAGTGCTCGAGCACGAGCACGCTCCTGCCACCTTCTTCGAAGTCGGGGTGCTCGAGCGTTACTTCCACGCCTCGACCGCCGCGATCGTCGCCCGGGGCTACCCGATCGGAGACCACACCCAGGCCCACGCGCCGATGTCAAAGCTCTCGACCAAGGACCAGGTCAGCCAGCTGCTCCAGGACACGGCGGCGATCGGTGACTACGGCGCGCCCTTCCCGCGGCTCTTCCGCCCGCCCTTCGGACTCTGGGACGCCACGACCCTGAAGCTGCTCAAGCGCTACCGGATGTTGATGGTCCTGTGGTCGGTCGACACCGCTGACTACCAGGTGCCGGGGGTGACGACGATTGTCGATCGGGCCCTGGCGGGCGCCAAGTCCGGGGCGATCATCCTCATGCACGACGCGGGCGGCAACCGTTCCGAGACCGTCGCGGCGCTTCCCCTGATCATTCGGGGCCTGCGTCGCCGCGGCTACAAGCTCGTCACGGTGCCGCGGCTGCTGCTCGACAACCCGCCGTCGGCCCAGCAGAACGTGGCCACGCTGCAGGGTGCCGGGGGCTAGCCGGCTCCCGCGCCCCCCCGCCGGCTAGCGCCGCACGTAGGCGACGCGGTTCCAGCTTGGCTCGGGGGCGAGCTCGATCGGTTCGCCGCCGCGGTCAGGCTGGACGTAGACGAAACCGGACAGCTCGGCGTTGAAGCAGACGTCGAGCTCGCCCTCCTTGACCCGTTGGTCCAGCCACGCGCCGCGGAAGATCAGTCGCCGGAGCCAGTGGACGAGCGAGCGGTCCGAGGGGCCGACGAGCTCAGACCAGCACTCGTTGACATGCTCGCCCAGGGCGGAGGCCGGGTCTGAGACCTCACCGTTGACGACCAGGTTGATCAGATCCTCAGCCTCGTCCTCCTCGACCGCGGTGCCCAGGAAACCCAGTTTGCGAGCGGCCTGCTCGCAGCGCTCGCGGAAGTCACGTTCATTGAACGTGAAGCGCAACTCACCGTACTCGAGGACGAAATCGTCGCCCGAGCTGTAATTACCGCGGCGGTACATAGGCGTCGGCATCATATGTGCGAATCCTTCCGCTCCGAGGGCATGAAAGCGATGTTGCAGGGGGAGAACCACATCGCTGACGGCTCCCTCTCTTACATGGAGCCCAGCCCGCCAACCATCTTGATCGTAGAGGACCATGCGCCCACGCGCCGGTTCCTGGCCGACAACCTCGCGGCGGACGGATACGAGCCCGTGGAGGCCGAGTCAGCGCACGACGGGGTGCGGCTGATGGTCTCAAAGGCACCGGACCTGGCGGTCGTCGATCTCGGCCTGCCGGATCGCGACGGGCTCGAGCTTCTGCGCGAGATCCGGACTGCGGACGAGACCGCGAGCCGGGTGGACCCGCGGTTGCCGATGATCCTGCTCACCGGACGCTCGGGCGAGCTCGACCGGGTGCGGGGCTTTGACCGCGGATGCGATGACTACCTTGTAAAACCGTTCAGCTATCCGGAGCTCCGGGGGCGGATCGGCGCCGTGCTGCGCCGCACCCGGGGCCGTCCCGGCGGAGGCGGCCGGTTGCGGGTCGGGCCGCTCGAGATCGATCCGCTGGGCCGACAGGTCCGGCTGGACGGTGAGCCCTTGCACGTGTCCAAGAAGGAGTTCGCGCTCCTGCGCGCGCTCGCCGAGGATCCGACGCGGGTGTTCACGCGCGAGGAGCTGCTGCGCGGCGTCTGGGGCTTTCAGACGCTCTGCGCGACGCGCACGCTGGACTCCCACGCCTCGCGTCTGCGCAAGAAGCTGACCGACGCCGGCGCGGCCGGCTTTGTCGTCAACGTCTGGGGAATCGGCTACCGGCTGATCGACGGGACACCCCGGACGTGAGCGCGCCCGGCGTCTGGGGTGGCTGGTGGGCGGCGGCCGTGGTCCTGGGCGGCTGGTGGCGGGCCGAGCGTGGGCGCGTCGCCCGCGGCGAGGCGGTGCTCCGGGCCTGCCATGAGCTCCGGGGTCCCCTGACCGCGGTGCGGCTCGGTCTGGAGCTCGGCGGCCGCACGGGGAGGCTGTCGGGCGCCCAGTGGCGGGCGATCGAAGGCGAGCTCGACCGCGCGGCGGTCGCCCTGGACGATCTTCAGCTGGCACCCGCGGGGAAGACCGGGTCTCGCACCGAGAGCGCCGTCGACCTGCGGGCGCTGCTCGCGGATTCGGTCGAGGCGTGGCGACCGAGTGCCGCCGCCGCCGGGGTGAGGCTCGAGCTCGACTGGGCCGGAGATCACTCGCGCGTGCGGGGGGACCGAGTGCGGCTGGCCCAGGCGGCCGGCAACCTGATCGCCAATGCCATCGAGCACGGTGGGGGACGGGTGCAGGTGCGGGGCCGCCGGTGGGGCGGGGGTGCCCGCATCGAAGTGAGCGATGACGGCCCGGGTCTGCCGGCCGCCGTCCCGCGGCTCACCCGCGGAGCGCGGCGCCGGGG
>JBOGYN010000419.1:0-22033 GCA_050696855.1 Solirubrobacteraceae bacterium
GATGAACATCTACGCTGATCGCGGCAACCTCCGGCTGCTCGAGCAGCGCTGTCGCTGGCGGGGGCTGGGATTCACGCTGACGGCGACCGGCCTCGGCGACCGGCTCGACCCGGAAGGCGCCGACCTCTACTACATGGGCGGGGGCCAGGATCGCGATCAGAAGCTGTGCGCCGGCGATCTCGCCACGACCAAGCGGGAGGACCTGCACGCGGCCGCCGCACGCGGCGCCGTGATCTTCGGCGTCTGTGGCGGCTATCAGCTGCTCGGGCACTCTTATCAGCTGGGCGACGAGACGCTCCCGGGGGCCGGCTTGGTGGATCTGGTCACCGTCCGCCGCGACGGTCCTCGGCTGATCGGCAACGTGGCCATCGAAGTCGAGCTCGAGCCGGGCCGGCGCCGGGTGCTGGCCGGCTTTGAGAACCACGGCGGCCGCACGGCTCTGGGGCCCGGGGAGGCGGCTCTGGGGCGAGTCCTACGCGGTCATGGCAACGACGGCCACAGCGGTGCCGAGGGGATCCGACGCGGCCACGTGATCGGGACCTACCTGCACGGCCCGCTGCTGCCCAAGAACGCCTGGTTCGCTGACTGGCTGATCGCCACCGCGTTGAGCCTGGAGCTGCCGCTGGCCGAGCTCGATGACCGACTCGAAGACGCCGCTCACGCCGAGGCCCGGCGCGCGGCCGGACTTCGAGCCGGGCGCGGTGGCTAGCATGAAACGGCCCCAGCCTTCATGATGCGCCTGCTTCGCTCTGCCTCTCCCCCGGCCGCCTCGCGACTGGGGCCAACCGTCGTGTCCCTGCTCGCCGCCCTCGCATGTGCCGCCTGCGGTGCCTCGAGCTCGAGCAGCCCAACTGCCTCAACCGCCAACGCGGGCGCCACGAGCACGGCGCAGGCGAGCAGCTCTGGAGCCGCCACCGGCACGACCACGACCGCGCTGCCTGGTACCGGCAAGCCGCAGGTGACGATCGGTGACAAGAACTACACCGAGCAGTTCCTCCTCGGCGAGCTCTACACCCTGGCCCTGCAGGCCCAGGGCTACACGGTCGCGCTCAATCAGAACATCGGGCCCACCGCCGTCACTCTGCAGGCCCTCGGGACGGGAGCGCTGGACATGTATCCCGAGTATCTCGATGTCTTCAACTCGACGGTGGCGGGCTATCACCGCAGCTTCCGGACCGAGCTGGCCGCCTACGGGGGCGCGCAGCGCTACGCCGGCGCCCACGGGCTGGCGCTCCTCACGGCTACCCCGTTCAGCGACACCCCCGCCCTCGGAGTCACGGTCGGCTACGCCGAAGGCAACCACCTGCTGACCCTCCACGATCTCGCCCGCATGCAGTCGACGATGATTGTCGGCGGCCCGCCCGAGATCCAGCAGACCAGCCCTGGGCTACCCCAGCTCGAGCGAGCCTACGGATTCACGGTCAAGAACTTCAAGGACCTCGCGGTCGGCGACCAGTACACCGCTCTGAACGCCAACACGGTCCAGGTGGCCGACGTCAACACGACCGACGGTCAGCTGGTGAGCGGCAACTACGCTCTGCTCGCCGACCCCAAGAACGTGTTTGGCTGGGGTAACGCCATGCCTGTGGTCTCGCAGAAGGCCCTGATCAAGGAGGGGCCGGCCTTCGCGGTCACGATCGACCGGGTCAGCGCGCTGCTGAGCACCGCGATCATGCGCCAGCTCAACGAGGCCGTGGACGTCGCCGGCCAGGATCCGGTGGCCGTCGCGCGGATCTTCCTGGAGACCCACGGAGTCATTCCGCCGAGCTCCTAGGCGCTCGCGCTCAGGGACCAGAGCCAAACCCGCCGGTCGAGCCAAAGCCGCCGGCGCCCCGCACACTGTCGGTGAGCGCCGCGGCCTCCTCGGGCACGGGGAGCTCGATCCGCACCACCACCAGCTGGGCGATCCGGTCTCCGGCCGCCAGCGCGAACGGGTCGTCGCGGTCGGTGTTGATCAGCAGCACCCGGAGCTCGCCGCGGTAGCCGGAGTCGACCAGCCCCGGTGCGTTGACGAGCGTGACCCCGTGACGGGCGGCCAGACCCGACCGGGGCAGGACGAGCCCGGCGCAGCCCGCCGGGATCTCGACGGCGAGTCCGGTCGGGATCGACGTCCGCGCGCCGGGCGCAAGCAGGGCCGGCTCCAGGGCGCAGAGATCGAGCCCGGCGTCGCCGGGGTGAGACCGGGCCGGCAGCAACGCGCGGGGATCGAGCCGCACGAAGCGCAGCTCGCCGGGCGCGCGGGCCGCAGGGGTCATCCGGCGGTGGGCTTGGGACCGAGCACGAAGGGCGCGTAGCGCGCCGCCGCCCCGGCCGGGAGCCGGGCGTGGACGACGACTCCGTCGGGAGTGTCCTCGCGCTCGAGATCACCCGCCAGCTCGTGCAGTTCGGCCAGGCGTCCGCCCTCGTCGTAGGGCATCAGAAGCTCGACGTCAGACAAGCGCCGGGAGAACTCGGTCTCGATCTGTTCGATCAGCTCCGGGATCCCTTCGCCGGTGACGGCGGAGACCAGCACCGCGTCCGGATGGCGGCGGACGAGTCCGGCGCGCTCGTCGACGTCGATCCGATCGGCCTTGGCGAGAACCAGTAACCGGGGCGCCTCCTCGGCGGTGATCTCCTGCAGGACGTCCTCGACGGCCCGGGTCATCTCGCCCAGCTCCTCCTCGGAGACCGAGGCGTCGACCACGTGCAGGAGCAGATCGGCGCGTGTCGTCTCTTCGAGCGTGGCGCCGAAGGCATCGACCAGCTGGTGAGGAAGCTTGCGGATGAAGCCGACCGTGTCGGTGAGCAGGTAGTCCCTCCCCCCTGACCGCATCACCCGGGTGGTGGGATCGAGGGTGTGGAAGAGGCGATCGCGGACCGGAACCGTGGCGCCGGTGAGGGCGTTGAGGAGGGTCGACTTGCCGGCGTTGGTGTAGCCGGCCAGGGCGACCTGGGGCATCTGCGCCCGCTCGCGTTCCGCGCGCATCACCGATCGGGTTGACCGGACCTGCGCGAGGCGGCGTCTGAGAGCGGCGATCCGGTCGCGGGCCAGCCGGCGGTCGGTCTCGATCTGGGTCTCGCCGGGGCCCCTGGTGCCGATGCCACCCCCGAGGCGCTCGAGGTGTGACCAGAGACCGCGCATCCGCGCCAGGTTGTATTCGAGCTGGGCGAGCTCGACCTGGAGCTTGCCCTCGGCCGAATGGGCGTGGGCGGCGAAGATGTCGAGGATGACCGCGGTGCGGTCGATCACCGGCACCCCGAGGGCGGTTTCGAGGTTTCTCTCCTGGCGGGGCGAGAGCTCGTCGTCTGAGGCGACCAGGTTGGCGTCGGCCTCGGCGATCGCCGCCTTGAGCTCGTCGATTTTGCCCGGACCCAGATAGGAGTTGGGGTGCGGGGTGTCGCGGCGCTGAACAAGCTCACCGGCCGCGGCGACGCCCGCGGTCCCCAGGAGCTCCTTGAGCTCGGGCAGATGGCCCTCTTCACCGGCTGGGAGCGCGGCGATCATGAAAGCGCGCTGGCGCGCGCGACCACGAGGTCGTTGCCCATCGCCATCGCGTGATGGGCGCCCGTTGTGCTCGGCGGCGGCAGGCGGCACTGATTCAGATGGTACCCGCGTCCCCGACCGGATCCCCGGTCTCCAATCGGGGCACTACAGGCGCGAGAGCCGCTCCACGGCCTCGAGCAGCCGCTCGTCGGGCGTGGTCAGCGAGATCCGGAAGAAGCCCTCTCCGTGGGGGCCGTAGGCGCCCCCGGGCGAGATCACCACGGCGGCCTCCTCGAGCACGTGTTCGCAGTACGCCGCGGCCGACGCAAAGCCGGGCGGGACGGGGGCCCAAACGTAGATCGTGCCCTTGGGCGGCGTGACGTTGACCCCTGCGGCGGCCAGCGCCTCGCAGACGAGATCGCGGCGGCGCTGGTAGACGGCGTTCATGGCCCGGACCTCGCCATCCATCTCCGGCGCCAGCGCCGCCACAGCGGCCAGTTGGACGGCTTCGAAGAGCCCCGAATCGATGTTTGACTTCAGCCGCCAGTACTCGGCTATCGCCTCGGCATTGCCGACGATGGCCGCACACCGCCAGCCGGTCATGTTGTAGCCCTTGGAGAGCGAGAAGACCTCGACGCCGACCTCCTTGGCTCCTGGAGCCTCCAAGAACGACGGGGCCACGTACCCGTCAAAGGTCGTCTCGCTGTAGGCGTTGTCATGGACGACGAGCAGGTTGGTGCGCCGGGCGAGCTCGATCGCCTCCTCGAACACGCCGTCGGGCACGATAGCGCCGGTGGGGTTGTTGGGGTAGTTGATGAACATCAGCCGTGCCCGCTCGAGGACCGCGGCGGGGATTGCGCCGAAGTCGGGCGCGAAGCCCCGCTCGGGGACCAGTCCCATCAGATACGGCTCGGCTCCGGCCAGCAGCGGGCCCCCCGTGTAAACCGGGTAGCCCGGATCGGAGGCCAGCGCGATATCGCCGGGATCGAGGAAGGCGAGGTTGAGGTTGAAGATGCACTCCTTGGCCCCGATCGCCGGCATCACCTCGGTCTCAGGATCCAGCGAGACCCCGAAGCGACGGTCATAGAAGGCGCTCACGGCCTCCCGGAAGGCCGCCAGCCCCCGATTCGACGGGTAGGTATGCGTGCTCGGGTCCGCCACGGCCGCCTGCGCGGCGGCCACGATCGGTGCGTAGGTAGGGGTGTCGGGGTCACCGATCCCGAGGCTGATCACGTCCACTCCGGCGGCGCGCTGGGCCGCGACCTTGCGCTCGAGCTCGGCGAACAGGTAAGGCGGGATCTGGTCCAGACGCTTACTCGGCTTCATGCAGCTCCTTGACGAACTCTTCGGTGAGCGTGCCGCGGAACACCGGGACCGCCCAGCCAGTCAACGTTATGTGCAAATCCTCGCCCACCTCGACCTCGAGCTCGCCGCCGTCGAGCACCGCCGTGACCGGCGACTCGCCTCCGTCCAGGACGTGGGCGACAGCGGCGCCGCTGGCCCCGGTCCCGCTGGCCGAAGTCTCCCCCACGCCGCGCTCGAAGATCCGCACCCGGATCCGGTCCGGAGCGAGCGGTGCGTACCAGGAGACGTTGGTGCGATTGGGAAACAGCTCGTGATTCTCGATCCCGGGGCCGATCCGGGGCAGATCGAGCGCCGCCAGCGCGGCTCCGTCAGGTACCCGGATCGCGCACTGGGGATTGCCGACCAGCACGTGCTGAAAGGCCCACGTCCGGTCCCCGTCGGCCAACTCGCCGATCCCGTCGGGCGCGCCGCCCGGGTAATCGGCGCTCTCGAGGCGCCCGCGGCCCATGGCCACACGGGCGGTCGTGGGCGACGTGATCGTCGGCTGGATTTCTCCCGCCGCCGTCTGGATCCGGAAGCGGTCACTCTGGGCCCACCCGGATCGGCGCAGATACAGTGCGGCCTCGCGGGCGCCGTTGCCCGACAGCTCGGCCTCGGAGCCATCGGGGTTGAAGATCTGGAGGCGGGCGACGAACCCGGGCTGATCGGGCTCCGAGAGCAGCAGCACACCGTCGGCGAACACGCCGGTGTGCCCCGCGCAGAGCGCCCGCACCCGGGCCGGGGTAAGCGGGAAGGGCAGAGCCTTCTGCTCCAAGATCACGTAGTCGTTGCCGAGGGCCTGCCACTTCTCGAAGTCCACCCGGCGGCAGTGTATGTGTACCGTCGCCTCGGCCATGGTTAGGCGTCTGCGCACCTCGCCGTCGATCCCGCTGCTGCTCCTGGCGGTCGTTTCGGTGCTCTCCCTCGGCGCCCGGGTCGCGTGGCTCGGGCAACCCTGCCAGTCGCCGTGCACCCGGGGGGGCCAGCACACCCTGATCTTCGACGAGGCCTACTACGTCAATGCGGCCCGGGTGATCGCGGGGATTCGTCCCCCATCCGGCTCGCACTACGCCGCCGCGCCGCTGGGGACAGATCCCAACGCCGAGCATCCGCAGCTGGCCAAGCTGATCATGGCCGGGGGGATCGAGCTGTTCGGTGACGGTCCCCCGGCCTGGCGGCTCGGCAGCCTGATCTTCGGCTCGATCGCGATCCTGGGCATGTTCGCCCTCGTCCGCGCCGGGGGCGGCGGCCGCTGGGCGGCCCTGGCCGCCAGCACCCTGATGGCGGCAGACAACCTGCTCGTCGTCCACGGGCGGATCGGGACGCTCGACATCTACACGGTGGCGATGATGATCTGGGGCTTGGCCCTGTACCTGCGCGGCAAGACGCTGTTGGCCGGCGGGGTCCTCGCGGTCGCCTCGGCCTTCAAGCTCGTCGCCCCCTACGCGGTGGCCGTGCTCGTCCTGGTCGAGTTTGCGCGGGTGATCGCTCGCTGGCGTGATCGCGGTAGTCCCGAGGACTGGCGCCCGGGGCCGGCGGTGGGGCGGCTGATCATCTGCGTGTTCACCGGAGCTGGCGTGTTCATGGGCTTGCTCGGCGTGATGGACGTGATCGCCACCCCGTACAACGATGCCGCCGGTCAGCTCATCAACGGCGGGCCGTTCGACCACTTCGCCCACATGGTCTCCTACGCTGCCCAGCAGGTCAGTCCCAAGGGACCCCAGGGGATCGCCTCCTACCCGTGGGACTGGCTGATTGACCTCAAGCCGATCGTCTACCTTCGTATCAATCCGTCGCTACCCGGCAACGGCCTCTACGCGATCCACCCGGTCTCGAAGTTCCTGGGCATGGTCAGCCCTCCGATAATGCTCCTCGCGCTGCCCGCGCTGGGCGTGGGCCTGTATCGCTGGCTGCGCTCCCCGCGACGGCTTGGCGCTCGGGGGGCCTCCGCCCTACCGAGCCTCCCGGCTACCCCAGCCACGCCGGCCGATCGCCAGCTGGCCGCGCTCGGGCCCGCCTGGTTTGTGGGCACCTGGGTTCCGTTCGCGGCGCTCAGCCTGGTCGATCAGCGCACAAGCTACCTCTACTACATGGTGATCGTGATGCCCGGGATCTACGTCGCGGTGAGCTATCTGCTCGCGCTCGCCTGGCGTTTGCGGCGCACCTGGGTGAGATCCCTGATCGCGGTCTGGGGCGTCCTGGTCCTGGCGGCGGTCGTGCTCATGTATCCGTTCGTCCCGGCGTTCTAGAGGCGCGGTTCTTGTCCGAGCCATCGGGCTTGCACCTCGTCGGCCAGCTCGTCGGCGGAGCGCCCGGTCGCGTCGATCACGGTGACCCCGGCCAGCTTGCGCATCCAGGTCAGCTGGCGACGGGCGTAGTTGCGCGTGCGACGCTTGGTCGCCTCGACATCACCGGCCAGCAACTCCTCGAACCCGAGCGCTTTGCGCGCGGTGGGCGACGCGCCACTGGCACTCGCACGCCGGACCTCCTGCTCGACACCTGCCGCGACCATCATGTCCACGCGGGCCTCGATGCGCTCGTAGAGGCGCTCGCGCTCCATCACCAGCCCGACCAGGAGGGTGGGATGACGCACGTCATCGCTCCACAGCTGCGAGCGCTCGGGGGGCGGTTCGAGCTCGCCCGAGTCCAGCAGCTCGAGCGCCCGGACGATGCGTTGGCGGTCAGACGCAGCGATCTCGGCCGCCGCCCACGGCGCCCTCCGGTCCAGAATCGCGTGCAGGGCCTCGGGGCCGCGGCGCTCGAGCTCGGTCAGCCAGCGCTCGCGCGCCCCCTCGGCCGGTGCCGGGCGCAGGCTGAGCTCGGTTAGGGCGGCACGGAGATAGAGGCCGGTGCCGCCGACCACGATGGGTCGCCGCCCGGCCGCTAGGAGGCCGTCGATCTCGGCGTGGGCCAGCTCGGCGTACTGACCGGCGCTGAACGTCGCGTCGACGGGCAGAAACGACAGCAGCCGATGTTCGAGAGCGGCCCGCTCCGCCGACGTCGCGGCGCCCGTGAGGATTTCCAGGCCCGCGTAAACCTGAAGCGCGTCGGCCGACACGGCCACGGGATCCTCGCCGGCGGCGCGCAGGCGCTGCGCCATGGCCAAGGCGACATCGGTCTTGCCAACCCCGGTGGGGCCAAAGAGCGCGATCAGGTCGGCCGGGGCCATGCCTGAGCAGTATCGTGGAGCGACATGAGCGTCACCATCGGCGCGGCTGTCTCCACCGCCTCCGACCCCTCGGCGGCCGCGACCGAGGCCGCCGCGCAAGCCGGACGAGCCCTCGGCGGTGACGCCGATCTCGCGCTCGTGTTCGCCTCGGGCGCCCACCTGAACGCGCCCGAGGCAACCCTCGAGGGCGTGCGCGACGCGATCGCTCCCGCGACCCTGATTGGTTGTGGGGCAGCCGGGGTGCTCGGCGGCGGGCGAGAGCTCGAATCGGGCACCGCGGTGGCGGTCTGGGCGGCTTCGCTGGGCGACGGCCGGGCGCGGTCCTTCCACGCCCGGATCGTCGGCGAGGAGGGCCAGGAGATGCTCGAGGGTCTGCCCGAGCTGGCCGGCGACGGAGCGCTGATCCTGCTCTCGGACCCGTACAGTTTCCCCACCGATTCGGTGCTCACCGGGCTGGCTGACGCCGCCCCCGGCATCCCGATACTCGGCGGCTTGGCCAGCGCCCGGATCGCCGACGGCTCGGGTGCCCTGTTCATCGGCGATGAGGTGCGCGAGCACGGGGCGGTGGGCGTGGCTCTGGAGGGCGTGGAACTTCTCCCTTGTGTTTCCCAGGGGGCGGCCCCACTCGGTCGCGAGCTGACGATCACCGCCGCGGAGGGCAACGTCATACTCGAGCTCGCCGGGCGTCCAGCGATCGAGACGATCGAGCAGGTCATCGCCGAGCTCGCGCTCCCCGATCGCGCCCTGGTCGCTGCCGGTCTGCTTTTGGGCATCGTCATCGACAGCGGCCAGCCCGAGTACGAGCAGGGCGACTTCCTGGTCCGGGGGGTGCTCGGCGCCGATCCGGCGACCGGTGCGGTGGCGGTCGGCACCACAGTCGAGGCGGGGCAGGTGGTCCGTCTGCACGCCCGCGACGCCCGCTCGGCAGACGCCGACCTCCGGCGCGAACTGCGTCTGCGCACCGAGGCGATCGGTGGCGAGCCCGCCGCCGGCGCGTTGGTCTTCTCCTGCAACGGCCGCGGCCAGCAGATGTTCGGGCCCTGCGATCACGACGCGACGGCGGTCGAGGCCGAACTCGGCGGAGCCCCGGCGGCCGGCTTCTTCGCCGCCGGCGAGATCGGCCCCGTGGGCGGGCGCAGCTTTCTCCATGCTTTCACGGCCACGGTCGCCGTGTTCCCGGGCTGATGGCGGGCGCGCGCGTCACCATCTCGGGGTCGACGGTGCTCCTGACCGGCGCCACGGGCGGGATCGGTCACGCCATCGCGCAGGCGCTGGCGCACCGCGGCGCTCGGTTGATCCTCACCGGCCGACGCGACGGCGTGCTCGACGACCTGGCCGGCAAACTCGGGAGCCGCGCGCTGACCTGTGACCTCGCCTCGCGCGAAGCCGTCGCCCACCTGGCTGATCTGGCCGCCGAGGCCGACATCCTGGTCGCCAACGCGGCACTGCCCGCCACCGGTCTGCTCACCGACCTCAGCCAGGACCAGATCGACCGGATGCTGGAGGTCAACCTACGGGCCCCGATCGCCTTGGCCCGTGCGCTCGCCCCGACGATGATCTCCCGCGGTAGCGGCCACATGGTCTTCATCTCGTCGCTGTCGGGCAAGGCGGCCTCCCCCGCCTCGCCGCTGTACTCGGCGACCAAGTTCGGGCTGCGCGGCTTCGCGCTCGGCGCGCGCGAGGATCTGCGTGAGCACGGGGTCGGCGTCTCCACGGTCTTCCCCGGCTTCATCCGCGACGCCGGCATGTTTGCCGACACCGGCGTGCGCCTGCGCCCCGGGGTCGGTACGCGCTCGCCCGAGGACGTCGCTGCCGCAGTGCTCCGGGCCATCGACGAGGATCGCGCCGAGACCGATGTCGCCCCGGCATCGCTGCGGATCGGGGCGGCGCTGGCGGGCCTGGCTCCGGCAGCTTTCGCCGCGGTCACCCGCCGCCTGGGGTCTCACGACGTCGCCCATCAGATGTCCGAGAGCCAGCGCTCGCACCGCTGAGCCGGCCGAGCGCCCGCGCTGACTGCGCCGTGTGGCGGACGCGGTCCGGTGCCGACCGGTTAATTGCCCTGCGTGGCGTGCTCGCCGGTTACCGAGGCGAGTGCGGCGATGATCTCGTCGGCCAGTTTGGAGCCGTCAGCGGCCATCTCGGGTGTGGCCTGAACGCGGACCACGAGCTCGGATCCTTCTAGCTCCTCGAGCAGAACCGACGGCTTGTGGATCGTGGGCGTGCTGATCTCGTTGTCGAGGATCGCCTGGACCTGGCTGGGGCGCACACCTGAGGTGAGTCTGACCTTGACGTCGACTGAATCGGGCTCCTTGAGTGGGACGACGGCCGCGGCCAGGACGACGTTGTTGGGGATCAGGACTCGGTCATAGCCTTGGGTCAAGGTGGTGTAGAGCAGCCCGAGGGAGCTGACGATGCCCTCCACCGAGCCCCCCACCGCTCCGGCCTGGAAGCGCACCCGTTCGCCGACCCGGAACGGCCGCGCGCTGAGTAGCACCATCCCGGCGATCAGGTTGCCGAGCGTCTGCTGGGCGGCGAGACCGAAGATCACGGCCGTGAAGGCACCACCGGCGGCGATCGTCCCGGATCCCAGACCGGCCGTGCTGAGCGCCAGCAGGAGGCTGATCCCGATCGTGCCCAGCCGCATCAAGAAGCCGACCGTCCCGGCGGTGGCGGGGTCCATGCGCCGCAGGAAGGTCGGACCGGCAGCCCGCCCGACATCGGCGGCCAAGGCCCAGCCGATCGCCACCAGGGCGATCACGGTGGCGATCTGGATCGGCGTCTGGAGGTGGTTCGGGATGGTGGTTACTACATGGTGGTTCTTGATGTGCTGCGTGCCGAAGATCGAGACCCGCTTGTGGTAGGCGATGAGCACGCCGATCAGCAGCGGGACGAGCACGAGCGCCCGCCGGCGGGCCCGGGTGACCAGCTTCTCGTCCGGGACCCCGAAGCTCAGTCCGGCGCGCTCCCACGCGTCGCTGCGGGTCTCGAACATCCGGTCGAGATTCAGGTCTCGTCTCTGGGGTCGGAATTTCGGCATTCGCTCAGACTCCTGGGTCCCTCGGGGTCTTGTCTACCTATCACCGCTCACCGCCTGCGGTTTCACCATCAACCCGGGTCGAATAGCGCCTCCTGGCGGTGTTCGACCCGTTCTGCGCGGGACGCTGGAGCAGCCACGTAGCCGCTCCGGCCGCGCTGCCAGGGACTCAAATCGGGCCCCTGGACGAGGCCGGCCAGCCGCCGACGCTCCTGAGCGGGCGCATAGGCTCCGTAGCGGTAGAGATCACGGTAGCGACTCACCAGGTCGTCACGGTTCTCGCTCAGCCACTGAAAGAACAGGCGGCGCACATCGGAACGTAGGTGCAGGGCGATCCCGGTCACGTACGAGGCGCCCGCCTCCGCGGCCATCTGAAGCAGGGGCGCCAGCTGTTCGGGGGCATCGTTGATGCCGGGCATGAGCGGCGCGATCAGGATCCCGGTCGGGATTCCGGCTCGCACGAGCTCGGCCGCCGCCTCCAGCCGGGCGCGTGGATGCGGGGTGTGAGGCTCGGTCGCCCGCCAGGCCCGCTCGTCGAGCGTGGGCACCGACAGCGCGGCGCTGAACCCCGCCCGCGCCGCCAGCTCCTTCATCAGGTCCAGATCGCGCAACAGCAGTGGCGATTTGGTCAAGACCGACCCCGGGTTGCGGGCCTCGATCATCGCCTCCCAGATCCCCCGCATGAGCATGTAGCGCCCCTCCACCCACTGATACGGGTCGGTGTTGGTACCGAGCGCGATGTGCTCGCCTTGCCATGACGGCTTGGCCAGCTCCACGCGGAGCCGTTCGGGGGCGTTGACCTTGACCACGATCTCGCGCTCGAAGTCCCGGCCTGCGTCGAAGTCCAGGTACTTGTGGGTCGGGCGGGCAAAGCAGTTGTGGCTGACGACTCCGTTGGCGATGAAATCCCCGGTACCGGTGGTGATGTCGTACATCCGCATAACCACCCCGAGGGATCGGATGGATTTCACATGAAGCCGTGCGTTGGTCTTCAGCGCCTTGCCGTCAAGCGCGCGTTTCCGGCTGATGGCTGGATCTGTGCCCAGAAAGAAGCGAATCTGCTCCGGCAGCCCACCCCGGAGCCGAATGATGGCGAGCCTGTGCTGCCGTCGCGTTTCCTCCACCACGTAGTCGAACCCGAACCTGTCCAGGCACGCACATATCCAGTCGACGAACTCCGCATCGGTGTTGGAGACTCGCCAGATGCCTCGACTACAGCTCCCCTCGGCGTCGAATGTCCCGGCGAGAAACCCCTTCATCCACGAGACGCTCGGAAGCAGCGGCCATCGAATCATGGGCTCGACCACATCCAGCTTGGCCGGCCCGTAGGCGGCTATCGCGTACATCGCCCGATGAGTACCGCTCGCCGGGTGAAACAGCGATTCCTTCGTGGCCACCCCGAGATCCGCGAGATACCGCTGTGCGCGGCCAAGCGCCTCGTGATCTGCGAGGGCAAGCCGGAATCTGCGCGCGGCGCCGAGACTCCCGTCAGCGCGGGTGTACGCCACCGAGCCTAGCCACGCATCACCCCGAATCATGCCGCAGAGGTATCCCGTTTTATAGCCGTCGTCCTCGGGAGGTCCGGCGACAAAGCCGCCAGTTCCAAGAAGCTTGCTTCCGACTGTGAGGTGGGGACGGCGCCCCCGGCCGCACTCGGTCCCGAGGACGTGCTTCCAGCCTCTCCTCGTCAAGAATCGGTGGTCTTCGCTGGCGATCAGCTCGGTACCGTCGTCCAACTCCACCGAATAAGCCGGCTTGATCGATGACCACTTGTCCAGCACGCACGTCAGCCGGAGCCTTCTATAGGCCCCTTCCGCGACGGTGCCGTAGATCAGTTGGCCGGGCTGTAATTCCGCGATGGGCTTCGTGGTCCCATCCGCCATCAGGATGGCGGTGTCCGAACCCAGGCAGTAGGCGCACGCGTGCGTACATCCCCTGTAAGGGTTGATCGTCCACCGAAACGGCATCTGCGAAGCCTCGGGCACGCGATTGAGGATCGATTTCGCCCGGACCTCGTAGAAATTGGTGGACATCGCCTCGGGCGCGTCAAAGTGCCGCACCACCGCCTCGTCCCGGTAGCCCGGGAGGCGAGCTCGCTCTTCGATGTTGGTGCTGAGGTTGTTCCAGCGCACGAACGTATGTTCGCACGCGGGGCGGACAGCACCATGCCGCACAGCCCGGGCGGCCGCGCCCCCAGCCGCTACCTGATGCTCAGCCGGCGGCGCGGGCCAACAGGGTCGCCTCGCCACTGAGCGTCTGGCTGGTCGCGGCACTGATCTGAACCGGCACGATCTCTCCGGGCGCGCCGAGCCCGTTGAAGTTGACGACCTTGTTGTGGCGCGAGCGTCCGCGTAGCCGGCTCGGATCGGTCCGTGATGGACCCTCGACCAGCACCTCGAGCGTGCGGCCGACGAACCGCTGGGCCTGTTCGCGGGCCCGCCGTTGGATCACTGCGACCAGGCGCTCGAGGCGCTCCACCTTGAGCTCGTGGGCCACCTGATCGGGCAGCCGCGCGGCCTCGGTGCCGCGCCGCGGGGAGTAGATGAAGGTGAAGGCGCCGTCATAACCGACCGCCTCGGCAACCTCGAGGGTCTGTTCGAAGTCGGCGTCGGTCTCGCCCGGGAAGCCCACGATGATGTCGGTAGTCAGTGCGCAGTCGGGGACGTGCTCGCGGATCAGGGCAACCCGGTCGAGGTAGCGCTCGCACGTGTAGGTGCGCCGCATGCGTTTGAGCACCGTGCTGGACCCGGACTGCAGCGGCAGGTGGATGTGCTCGCACAACGCCCCCAGCTCGGCGTGGGCACGAACCACGTCCTCACGCATGTCCTTGGGGTGCGGGCTGGTGTAGCGGATCCGGTCGATGCCGTCCACAGCGTCGACCATCGCCAGCAGCTCGGCGAAGCTGACGCGCCGGTCACGGGGCAGATCACGGCCGTAGGAGTTGACGTTCTGTCCCAGCAGCGTCACCTCGCGAACGCCATCCGCGGCCAGTCGGCTGACCTCGGCCAGGAGCTCATCGGCGGGGCGGCTGACCTCGCGTCCGCGGGTCGACGGAACGATGCAGTACGAGCAGACCGAGTTGCAGCCGACCGAGATCTGCACCCAGCCCTGGTACTCGCGGGCCCGCTTGGCCGGGAGATGCCCGGTGAAGCCCTCAAACTCGAAGAATCCCTGGGCGGTCAGGGAATCGCTGGTCAAAAACTCGGCCAGCCGGTGTACCTGGCCGGGGCCGAAGGCAACGTCGACGAACGGGAATTGGGAGAACACCTCCTCCTTGACCGATTGCGCCCAGCAGCCCCCGACCCCGACGATCTTCGCCGGGTTCTCGCGCTTGAGCCGCTTGGCCTCTCCCAGATGCGCGGTCAGCCGCGTATCGGCCGCCTCACGGATCGAACAGGTGTTGAACAGGATCAGGTCGGCATCACCGCGCGAGGGCGCCTCGGTATAACCCAGTGACTCGAGCATTCCCTGGATCCGCTCGGAATCGTGGGCGTTCATCTGACACCCGAAGGTGGTGACGTGGTAGCGCTTATGCATCGACAAGCCTAAATGGAACCTCCCCAAAGCTCATACTTTCGTCCACGGTCATAAAGGAAGCTCCGATCACGGACGACCTAGTCACCCATGTTGGCAAACTTTCCGTACTTGTTCAGCCGTTTGCTCCAGGCAGCTCGCCCCAGCGAGGGTCAGACAATGGCCGAGTACGGCATCATGGTCGCGGTGATCGCCGTCGTCGTGATCGTCGGGGCCACACTCTTCGGGAGCAGCGTTTCCGTGCTCTTCGACGGGTCGGCCGGCCAGGTCTAGGAACTCAGACCGCCGGGGCGCGAACCACGCGTCGGGGCACGGGGACCCCCTGAAAGCCCGGCAGCAGCAGTTCGACCCGGGCGCCAGTGGCGTTGCCCCGGGGATCGGTCGCGTGGACCTCGCCATGATGCGCGTCGGCAATCGCGCGCACGATGGCCAGGCCGAGGCCGGCGCCGCCCGCCGCTCGGCTCCGGGCGGGATCGGTGCGATGAAAGCGCTCGAACACCCGTTCACGCTCGGCCACCGGGATCCCGGGCCCGTCGTCGACGACGGCGAAGCGCAGCTTCCCGGGGGTCGCCTCTTCGACTTCGAGTGCGACCAGGCCAGTCCCGTCGGCCGTCTCTCGGATCGCGTTGCCGGCCAGGTTGCGCAGGGCCTGCGCCAGCCGGTCGGGATCGGCGAAGAGGGTGCCAGTGGGGATCTCGCCGAGCTCGAAGTTGCGCTCCGCGGTGAGGCTGATGCCGTCCCACAGTTGCTCGACGAACGTGCCCAGCTCGATTCGCTCGGGGCGCAGGAAATCGCCGTGCTCGCTATGGGCGAGGAGCAGCAGGTCGTCGACCAGACGGCTGATCCGGGTGATCTCGCGCTGGACGTGAGCGGCGGCGCGACGCACGTCATCGGCGCTGGGATTGGGCTCGGCAGCCAAGACCTCGATCTGGCCACCGATCACGGTGATCGGAGTGCGCAGCTCGTGGGACGCGTCAGCGATGAACTCGCGTTGGCCCTTGAGCTCGTTGGTGAGGCGATCGAGCATGTTGTTGAACGCCTCGGCGAGCACCGTGACCTCACCTCCGCCCGGGGTCGTGTCCATCCGGGGCTCGAGCTCGCCGGCATCGACCCGGGTGGCCACAGACGCCATCCGCCGCAGCGGCGCCGAGACGCGGGCGCCCGCCAGATAGGAGATGAGCAGGGCCAGCGCGAGGGTGATCGCACCGGCCAGAACGAACGTCCGGGCCACCCCGCTCTGGGCACGATCGACGATCGACAGGGGTTCGCCCGCTCCGACCAGCACCCGGGTTCCACCGATCGAGACCCAGCGCTCGATGATCCTCGTCGGGCCGCTGTCCGGGACCCGCTGCACTGTGTAGCCGAGCCGGGGCACGAGCAGCGCTGCGGCCAGACGGCTCTCCGAGCGCTCGTCGACAGACGTCTCGCCGGCGTCGGGATAGCTGACTGAGGTCACGATCTCAGGGTGGTTGAAGGCGCCGCCGACGCCGGGGACCGAGACGAAGAGCAGACTGGATGAGGCGCCGTAGGGCTGTCCGGCCAGATAGCCGCGGGCGGAGGCGACCAACTCACTGGGAGTGGCGCCGGATTGCGCGCCGAGTGCCTGAGCCAGCTGGCTGGTGTCACCGGCGACGTCTCGGTCTATCTGCTGGCGCAGCTCGGTGCCGGTGTCGGTGTAGACGACCCAGAAGATCACTGCCACCGAGACCAGCATCACCACCGCGACCCAGGCGGTCAGCCGCCAGCGTAATCCGCTTGGGAACCGCAGGCTAGGCTGGCGCATCGAACCGATACCCGACCGACCGGACGGTCACGATCGGATCTTTCTCTCCGGGCTGGCGCAGCTTGCGCCGCAGGTAGCCGACGTAGACATCGACCACGTTGGTCCCGGGGTCGTACTCGTAACCCCAGACGGCGCGCAGGATCTGCTCGCGGGAGAGAACCCGGCCCGTGTTGCGCAGCAGGTAGGTCAGCAGCTCGAACTCGGTCGTCGAGAGGCGGACGATGGCCTCGCCGCGCCGGACCTCCCGGGTGATCAGGTCAACCTCGACGTCACCCGCGGAGAGCGTTGTCGTCGGGGTCTGGGCGACCAGGCGGAGCTGGGCGCGGATGCGGGCGGCGAGCTCTGAGAGCGAGAACGGCTTGGTCAGATAGTCGATCGCCCCGGCGTCAAGACCGTTCACTCGGTCCTCGATCTCGCCCCGTGCGGTCAGGATGATCACAGGCAGCGTGGGCCGGCTGGTGTGCACCTCGTCGAGCACCTCGAGGCCGCTGCGGAGCGGCAGCATGACGTCGAGCACCACGAGGTCGAATGGCTCGCTCAGGGCGCGCTCGGTACCGCGGACGCCGTCCGCCGCGGACTCGACCTCGAACCCGTAGGAGCGCAGGCCGCGTTCCAGGAAGTCGACGATTCCAGGCTCGTCTTCGATGACCAGGATCCGGCCGGGCATCTCAGCGCGCGTACTCGACAGCACGGGATTCTCGAATTACCGTGACCTTGATCTGCCCGGGGTACTCGAGTTCCTTCTCGATCTCGCGGGCAATCTCATGGGAAAGCAGCGTGGCGGCGTCATCGTCGATCGCCCCGGGGGCAACCATGATGCGAATCTCTCGTCCTGCCTGCATGGCATAAACCTTGTCCACGCCCTTGTGGCGGGTGGCGATCTGCTCGAGGTCGCGCAAGCGCTTGACGTATTGCTCCAGCGACTCGCCGCGGGCACCCGGACGAGCGCCCGAGAGGGCGTCGGCCGCTTGGACGATCACGGCCTCGATCGTCTGGGGCTCGACCTCGTTGTGGTGAGCCTCCATCGCGTGCGCGACGGCGGCGGACTCGCCGTACTTCCTGGCCAGATCGCCGCCGACCAGGGCGTGCGGTCCCTCGATCTCGTGCGTGACCGCCTTGCCGATGTCGTGCAGGAGAGCGGCACGGCGGGCGGTCTTGGCGCTGGCTCCGAGTTCGTGGGCCATCATTGCCGCCAGCTGGGCGACTTCGATCGAGTGGGCAAGGACATTCTGGCCGTAGCTGGTGCGAAAGCGCAGCCGCCCCAGCAGTTTCACCAGTTCGGGGTGAACGCCCTGGACACCGGCGTCGAACACGCCCTGCTCCCCCAGTTGAACCATGTGGCTCTCGAGCTCGGACTTGGTCTGATAGTAGGTTTCCTCGATCCGGGCAGGGTGAATTCGCCCGTCCTCAAGCAGCTTCTCGAGCGTGATCCGGGCGATCTCGCGCCGCACCCCGTCAAAGCCCGACAGCACCACGGCCCCGGGCGTGTCGTCGATTATGAAGTCGACGCCGGTGAGGTTCTCGAGCGCCCGGATGTTGCGGCCCTCGCGACCGATGATCCGGCCCTTCATGTCGTCGGCGGCCAGGTGCACAACGGACACTGTCGTTTCGGCGGCGTGGGCGGCGGCGAGCCGCTGCATGCAGACCGAGAGGATGTTGCGTACCCGCCGTTCGGCCTCGCGCTTGGTCTCCTCCTCGATCTGGCGGATGCGGCGGGCCGCATCGTGCTTGGCCTGGTCTTCGATCTCCTCGAGCAGCAGCTGCTTGGCCCGGGCGCCCGACATGCCGGCCAAACCCCCGAGCTTGTGCTCGACCTCCAGGCGTCCATCGGCCAGCACCTCGCGTTCTCGTTCCAATTCTGATTCACGCTTGCCGAACGTGTCCTCGCGGCGCGAGATCGCGTCCTCGCGTCGATCCAGGCTGGCGTTGCGCTCGGTGAGCGTGGCCTGCAGCGCGTTCGTCGCTTCGCGATCCGCGCTGGTGGCAACGGGAGCGGCGGCTCGATGCGAGCGGCCGTAGAGAGCAGCGGCAACCACGATTCCGAACGCTATGAGCGCTGCGGCACCGATGATTTGCATGGTCGTTCCTCTCGCTGGACCCGGGTAGACCGTGGGCGGGTGGGTCCATATCTCAGATTTCTTATGGGGAGCGACCGAGCGGTCCGTTCGGGTCAGTTCGAACGGAGGCACTCCAGACGATGTGTTCACCGTTTTGCGGCGGCTGCTGAAGCTCTAGATAGCCGATCTGGGCGCTTCGGGCGGCCCGGTACAGATTGCCGTCAACACTTGGGTGTCAGTAGTTTCGATAGCTGGAGATTTGCTGGTGTTTTGCGGTCCCGAGGACCGTTCGTTCGCTACCTCCATCGTAGTACCGGCACCCAGTCGGCGCAAACCTCGTGTTGAGGTGGCGACCACCGGATCTGGCGTCAGTCGCCTCGGGCGTAGGCGGAGAGCGCGTCGAGGGCAAGCTCGCTCTCAAAGCCCTTACGAATCAGAGCCCCGAGGGCGCGGTCGCGCTCCTGGCGATCGCGGGGCGGCGTGGGAAAGCGCCGACGCAGCAGCGCCAGCGCGCGGTCGAGTTCGGTTTGCTCCGGCGCCCACTCGGACTCGTGACGGTGCAGCGCGCTCTCGATCAGGTCACGGTCGAGGCCGCGCTCAGCCAGCCCGCGACGGATCCGCTCCCTCCCCCAACCCTCGAGCTCGCGCTTGTCGTGGACGAACATGAGCGCGTAGCGGGCGTCATCCACGTAACCCTGGTCCTGGAGCTCGTGCAGGCATGCCTCGGCGGTTTCAGCGCCGATCCCCTTGCGCTCGAGTTGCCGCCGGAGCTCGTCGACCGTGCGCTCGCGCCGTTTCAGGAACGCGAAGCTGAGCTCCAGCCCGCACTGGAGCCGTTGCACCTCGGTGGTCTCAGGCGGCTCGATCTTCGCTGTCCCCGACCGCGGCCAGCGCCGGCTCGTCGTCGTGCTCGATCTCCTTGACCAGGTCACGGCTGAGGCCCAGGGCGGCGTAGACCTTGCCTTCAATCTCATCGGCCATCTCCGGGTGCTCGTCCAGGAACGCCTTGGCGTTGCCCCGGCCCTGACCGAGCCGCTCATCGCCGTAGGAGAAGAACGACCCCGACTTGGTGACGATGTTGTGCTCGATGCCGTAGTCGAGCAGGCACCCCGAAGTCGAGATGCCTCTACCGAACTCGATGTCGAACTCGGCCTGCTTGAACGGGGCCGCGACCTTGTTCTTGACCACCTTGACGCGCACCCGGTTACCGACCGCTTCGGTTCCGTCCTTGAGGGTCTCGATCCGGCGGATGTCCAGGCGCTGAGAGGCGTAGAACTTCAGGGCCCGGCCGCCGGGCTGCGTCTCCGGCGAGCCAAACATTACCCCGACCTTCTCGCGGATCTGATTGGTGAACACGCACAGGGTCTGAGCGCGGTTGAGGTTGCCGGCCAGCTTGCGCATGGCCTGGGACATCATCCGGGCCTGGGCGCCGACGGTCTGATCGCCCATCTGGCCTTCGAGCTCGGCACGCGGGGTCAGCGCCGCGACTGAGTCGATCGCGACCAGATCGACTGCGCCGGAGCGGATCAGCATGTCCACGATCTCGAGCGCCTGCTCCCCGTAGTCGGGCTGGGATACGAGCAACTCGTCGATGTCGACGCCGATCACCTGTGCGTACAAGGGGTCCATCGCGTGCTCGGCATCCACGAATGCGCACACCCCACCGAGCTTTTGCGCTTCGGCGATGAGGTGATAGACGAGCGTCGTCTTACCCGAGGACTCCGGGCCGAAGATCTCGATAATCCGCCCCCGGGGCACGCCCCCGATCCCAAGCGCAATGTCAAGCGACAGCGCACCGGTGGGAATCGCATCGCAGTTCACGCGCGCACCCGGGTCACCCATGCGCATCACGGTCCCCTTGCCGAACTGCCGCTCGATCTGGGTCAGGGCGCCCTGGAGCGCCGCCTGACGCTTGGCGTCGGCCTTGGGGTCAGACGCACCGACGTTTGCGCCTTTCTGGTTGTCGCTCATGCTCGCTGCGGCTCCTTGTCTGATGCGCGTTGAACCCGACACGGTAGGACGGCGTGCGGACGGAAGAAGAAGCTAGATCCGGCCACCGAAACAGAACAAGGCGTGTTCGTGCCAAAAGTGCGACGAACCTGTGCCAATCGTGCCCAAGGACGCGGACGGCCCCGCACTCAGGCCCGCACTGAGGGCCCAGGAGGCCCCGCACCGAAGGGCTTCGGACGGCCGGGCACCAGCAATCGTCCGGTCACAGCTCCGCTGCAGGACGCTGCTCCCCATGCGGTGCTGGTGCTCGCCTGGTAGCCGCCCGGCCGGTCTGCCTCCCGCCGCCGCCGCTGCCAGAATGCACCGTCAACAAAAAGAAAACGACCTTGGAGAGGCATGTCCACTCTCACCGAATCTTTGAAGAACGAGCATCTGAAGCGAGCCCTGTACGTCACCGGGATCCGGCGTCCGTCGTTGGTTCAGCGCCAGACCCCGCACTACCGGATGCCCAAGCTCCAGGCCAACGGCGGCTACCTGCCGCTCAAGAAGTACGACGGGCCCGAGATCCCCCGTCACGAGTACGAGGACCTGGCCTACACCACGTACTCGACCGATGACTCCACCACGTTCGCGCCGATCACCTCGTGCACGGGCGAGCTCGAGCTCAAGGGCTTTGAGGCCTACGGGAAGCCCGACCTCGACGGCGTGTGGACCGAGAACGCCAAGAAGTGCCCGACGGTGGTCAGTTGGGTCGAGTCGATCGGGGCGCGCTTCGGTCGGGTGCAGCTGCTCAAGATGAAGCCCAACACGATGCGCGAGTGCCGCTGGGGACTGCACCTGGACAACAACAACGCCGCCAACAAAGCCGATGAGAACGGCTGGGTGGTCCGGATCTGGCTCGAGCTGACCGACGACGACTCCAGCGCTCTGGTGGTCCGGCGAGACCAGTTCAGCAAGGCCTCTGAGGTCAAGATCTCGCTTCCTCGCTACCAGCAGGCGGTGGTCGACTCCGAGTTTCTCTACCACGGTGGCTACCACCACGGCCCGGGCATTCGTTACGCGCTGATCGTCAGCTGCGAGAGCGGGCCCGCGCTCGAGAAGTGGATCGACTCACAGCTGCCCTAGCGGCGGGAGCACCATCGGTGGGTCAGCGGCGCCTGGTGGGCCTCCCCGAAAACTAGGGGCGTGTGCTCGGAGCCAGCTCCACCGTGGCCAGGCGCTCGTAGCGCGGACTCGGCCCGCCCAGCCGCGAGCGCAGCAGCGAGACCGTGGTCGCCTGAAAGCCGAGCGCAGACGGAGCCGGATAGGCCGACGCCGCTGGCGCCCGAGCCCCGCGCCGGGCCCGGGCCACGGTGACGTGGGCGACGTACGGCCGGGATTCAGGCTCATACCAGCCACCCGCGGCCAAGGACTGCGCGAGGCGTCCCTGGACTACTCCCAGCGTCTTGGCGGGATCTTCCAGGGCGACGGCGAGCACGCGGCCGCGCCGGGGCCCGAGCACGAGCGGCGCCGCCAAGGTCAGGACGGGGGCGGCCAAGGTCAGGACGGGGGCGGCCGTCACCGGGATATCGCCCTCCGCTAATCCGGACGCGCACGCTTGGGCGATGGCGCCGATCTTCTCGGCGAGCTGGTCCCCGAGGAAGCACAGGGTCAGGTGCAACGCGGCCGGCGCCACCGGCCTCCAGGCGTCATCGCCCGA
>JBOGYN010000420.1:0-3354 GCA_050696855.1 Solirubrobacteraceae bacterium
GCGCGGTGTAGCGCTCGAGTTCCTGCACGGCTCGCAGCGCCTGCGCCTGCGAACCTGACACCCACAGCGGCGCGACAAGGTCACGGGCGTTCGGCGGATACGCCAGATACCGGCCCCGGCAGTACACCTTCGCGGAGCGGGGCCGGCTGATGAGCTCGTCACCGAGGACGCTGTCCCACAGCCGCTGCACCGGCGCGAGACTGGTTCCGAACACCTGGCCCCCGAGGTCGAACCGGTACGGACCGCGTCGCAGCGTCTTCGCGAGGCCCCCGACCGCGCCGTCCGCCTCATAGATCACGCCGGGACGGCGGCGCAGCGCCAACATGTGCGCCGCTGTCAGCCCGGCCGGACCCGCACCAAGAACGGCCGTCCCGACTGAATCGCCGGTGCCCGGCCCGCTCGTCGACCAGCTTCGCCGCCGCGTCCCGATCATCAGCCTTTAAACGCCACGCGCGCGGAAACTCTTCTGCGATCCCGTTGCGACCGCCGCCCATCTGGCCGCCGCAACCGGAGTCGACGTTCATCGACGGGAGGCGAGCCGCGCCCGGCGGGTCGTCCTTAGGGCGTACCACAGTCATCCATCTCTCGCCCCTCACCGTGGACCGGAGCCGTCCGTTTCTCATCCGGGGATGATCGACGGCGCGGCTCCGCTCACACGGGCTGTCCGATGGCGAGACTCGACCGTGTTCTCATCCTTCTAACTGGCACGCCACAGTCCAGCCAACTGCGGCCAAACCCGGGTCCAGGAAAGTTCACGCCACAAACTAGATCGATGGGGGACCAACTTGGGGGCTCCGCATCGTCCAACTGCGGTGGCGGCAGAAGGAGGTTGCAATGGTTACGTGCGATTTGCGGGCGGAAACTGACCATCTTCAGGGTGGTGAGGCAAAGGCCCGTTTCTGGGCCAAAGGGAGGATTGACGATGGGCGCGGGTACGACCCGATCCTCGCGCGGGCGATCACGATGGCCCGCACAGGCGATCCCGAAGGGATGCGCTATCTGTACGTGCGCTACGGGGACAACGTATACGGATACGTTCGCAGCATCGTTCGCGATGCTCACGAGGCCGAGGACATCACTCAGCAGCTGTTCGTGAAGCTGATGACGGCACTGGACAAGTATGAGCCGCGGGGCGTCCCGTTCTCGGCTTGGATGCTTCGGCTTGCGCACAACCTCGCCATGGATCACATGCGTGCACCGTTGCGCCGCATCACACCGTGCGAGGAGGTGCGGTCCGCCGACGAGCCCGATGACGGTCACGAGGAGCGACAGCGATGTCTGAGAACGGCCCTGCAGTCGCTCCCGGACGAACAGCGCAACGTGATCCTGCTGCGTCACGTCGCCGGTCTCTCCCCGGGCGAAATCGCGGAGCACATGGGACGGTCCGAGAGCTCCGTGCACGGGCTTCACCACCGCGGGCGTCGCGCCCTTCAATCTCACCTGCGGCTGCTCGACTCAGCCCCGGCGACAGTCTCTGCGCAGTCCTGACCACCCGGCTTACCGACACTGCGCACCGGGCCGTGCGTGATTCAGTGCGAGGTCCGGTGCCACACGTGATTCAGTGCAAAGGTCCGGTGCCGGGCGTGATTCAGGGCCCGGTCCGCAAGCAGTTGATTGGGTGGCGCGTTTGTTTCTCGTGCAGCGCTCGGTTTCCATCTCTGGTGAGTTCTCTGGAACCGATGCCAGCGTCGTCGCTGACCCCGCGCCGATCATCTGGCTGGCCACGGCCAGCCACAACCCCGCGCAGCTCAAGCGAATGTCGTTGGCTCTCCTCATCGCTGGCCTGAGAGCAGAGGTGGAGCTCACCGTCTCAGAGCTCAAGCGGTACGTCGAGCGCCCAGGCGGCAGCCATCCCGACGTTCTCGTGTATGCCTGCGACCTCGCTCGGGAGGACTGCTGGGCGCTGCGCTCGCTCAGCCGCGAGATGCCATACATGCAGCACGTGCTCGTCGCCCGGCTCAGCAATCCGGTGGCCGTCCGCCGCGCGCTGGACCTGGGTGCCAAGGGACTGGTGGATGAGCGCCAGCTCGAGCTGGCTCTGGCAGCGGCGGTGCGTGCCGTTTCCGTGGGCCTGCTGGCGCTGTCCCCCGAGGTCAGGTCGGCTGCCGTGAAGCCGGTATTCACGCATCGCGAGAAGCAAAGCCTGGCTTTGGTCGTGGATGGTCTCACCAATAGTGAGATTGCGGCTCGCCTCGGTCTCTCCGAGAGCACCGTCAAGAGCCACCTCGCGTCGGCATTCGCCAAGCTCGGGGTTCACTCGCGCAGCGAGGCGGCCGCGCTGATCCTCGATTCTGACTTCGGGATCGCCTCGACCGCGCTGCCGCCCCGGCGGCGAGGAACCCCCCGCCTGAGCCCCCGGTTGCCGTGGTGAGCGACGGGCAGCCACGGAAACCGGGTCATGCCCGGGAGTGAATCCACGCTTCGCGGCCGTGCTTTGACGGGCCCGACGCTGACGGCCGAAACGGCAACACATCCCGGTCCCCAAACCGCCGACGTCGCGCGCGCCGGCGCTAGCGCGCGTCCGCGGTCCCTGCGCATCGCCGAGCCGATCCGCTCGCTCGCGCGCCGCCGAGTGCTCGTGGACGTGCTCGTGATCGCGGCCCTCGCTGCTCTCATGAGGCTGCTCTTTGCGCATGCCGAGCCCGATACGGATCCGACGTTCGCGCTCATCTGGGGACGCGACATCATCCATGGGCATCTCCCGGACTTCGCGTTTGCGTCAGGACCCACCGCGCATCCCCTGCCCACAGTTGAGTCCACGCTGGTCGCAGTGCTTGGCCGGAGCGGTGCTGTTACCGCGATTCTGGTCGCGTCCTACGCGTGCCTGGGTGCAGTCCTGTGGGGAACCTTTTGCCTTGGGCAAGCGATGTTCTCCTGGCCGGTCGGCCTGCTGGCGATGCTGCTGGTCGGGACCAACTTCGGAACTGTCGACGTCGGCTTGGGAGCCTTTCTCGACGTACAGTTCATCGCATTGCTGATCTGGGCTGCGGTGCTTGAACTCCGCAGGCCGTGTCGCGGAGCGCTCGTGCTGTCGCTGCTTGTAGTGGCGGGAATGTTGCGGCCCGAGGCATGGCTGCTGGCGGCTGCCTACAGCCTGTACGCGTTTCGCGCGCGTCGCCGCGTGGCGGTCGGACTGGCTGTTCTCGCCGCTCCCCTGGCGTGGATCGTGATGGACACGATCGTCACCGGGCATCCGCTATTCGCATTTACCAACGCGCAGCAGTCGAGCGAGGCGGCAGCCCTCGCCCAATCCAATAACAGCGGGCTGGTCTCATTTGCCCTCAGTCTGCTGCGCAACGCGATGAGAGCGCCGGTGCTGCTCGGAGGGACACTTGGCTTCCTCCTGACGTGGCG
>JBOGYN010000421.1:0-17247 GCA_050696855.1 Solirubrobacteraceae bacterium
CCTCGGTCCCGGCCTGCAAATAAAACTACACGGTGACAGCGATCTACCACACCTGGGACGCGACCGGCACAAGCGCAGCTGTCACCGTGCTCACCGCTCCGACGATCAGCGCCAACCCGCCGGCCACCAGCGCGAGCAGCTCGGCGAGCTTCAGCTTCGGCGGCGGTAGCGGCAGCTCGTACAGCTGCCAGCTCGACGGCGGCGGATACAGCAGCTGCGCCAGCCCCGCCTCATACTCGGGACTCGCCCAAGGCTCGCACACCTTCAAGGTGCTCGCGGTTCAGGGCGGCTCGACGGGTCCCGTCACCAGCTATACGTGGACGGTGGACACGGTCCCGCCGACGCAGGTGGTGACACTCGCGAGCGGTGCCTCCAACGCGTACCTGACTGGATCCAATCTTTACTACAAGGGGAATACCGCCACCGGGTCATTCCACCTCATCGCCGCGGTCTCCGACGGGGGCTCGGGTCCCGCCTCCGCGACGTTCCCGAGCGTCGCCACGGCCGGCTGGAGCCACGCCGCCGAGGCGGTCACGACCCCCTCTGGGGGGCCCTACGCGTCGAGCACGTTCTCATGGAGCGCCAACCCGAGCGCCCCGGCCGGCTACTCGGTCACCGGCGCCGATGCGGCCGGTAACAGCACGGCGAAGTCATTCACGTTCGTCAACGACTCGACGGCACCCTCCTCGGGAGCTGTGACGGTCAACGGCACCACGGCGACCGCCGGCGGCTCCACCAGCTCGGTTACCAACAGCACCAGCTTCTCGATCGGCAGCCGGACTGACTACAGCGACGGAGGATCGGGGCTGCGCTCCTCGCAGCTCACCGTGCAGTCCGAGTCCCTGTCCGGCAATACCTGCGGCGCGCTCGGCTCAGACGGCCCGTTCACCTCGGCGACCACGGTCACCGGAACCACCCAGCCGTCGGGACTTCAGGCCGGTTACTGCTACGTCTACACGCTCACCGGAACCGACAACGTCGGCAACGCCGCCTCGATCAGCACCAAGGTGATCGACAACGCGCTCAGCTTTGCTGTGACGACCCAGCCGACCTCGGTCACCGCCGGCGTCGCCACCACCGCGACCGCGGTGCGGTTGACCGCGACCAAGAACGGGGCCACCGACGCGAGCTACAGCGGTGCAGGACTGACCTGGAGCGGAGCCTCCAACAGCCCCGGCGGAACCGCGCCGACGCTGCCCGGAAACCCGACCTGGACCAGCGGCACCTCGACCTTCGGGATCACGCTGGTCACCGCGGAAACCGAGACGTTGACCGTGACCGACGGAACCCGCAGCGCGACCTTCGCCGCCATCGTGGTCAACCCAGCCACGGCGACCCAGCTGGCCTGGACGAACGTGACGGGCCCGACAGGGGTCCCGGCGCAGTGCTCGGTCAGCTGCAGCCTCAGCGGATTCGGGAACGGCACGACCGCGAGCGGCTCGGTCAGCATCATCGACAGCCTCGGCAACGCCGTCACCAACGTTGGCAGCGGTCACACGGTCGTGATAACGCTCGGCGGCAGCGCCCGGGGATCCACCACTCCGGGCAGCCCCGCGACGCTCACGATCCCGAGCTCCGGCCCGGCGACGACCGCTCTGCTCCAGTACACCAGCCCGGCACAGGGGAACTACACCGACACCCTGACCGCGACGAGCACCGGGTACGCCAACGCCACCGCCAGCATCAGCCAGTGAGCGAGCGCCTTCCGTCTGCTCCGGCGCGATTGAGTGTCACTGGCCCCGCCGGCAGCCCCGGCAGCGAAGCGTCGACGACGACGCCCGCCTGACGGCGCTTGCGTATTGCATGCGCTCGTAGACCCTGACGGTCGTAGCCTTCGGGATCCCAGCCAGCGTCATGCGGAAGCGTCCGCCGCAAAGCGGCCGGGCGTGGTTGAGGTAGCGGCGGTCGAGGCGATGATCTCAAAGGTCGGGGCGTGCCGGTCAGTGTCCCGGCGTTGCCGGGGGGGTGACGTCCACAAGCAGGCGGCCGGCTCCGCAGCAAGGCTTGGTTTCGCGCCCCCGCGATGGTAGGGTCGGCGGCGCCGGAGGCGGCGGCCTGTCTGAGGTTCAGACACCGCCAGGGGCCGGAAGAGGAGAGACATGGACTGGCTTGGGACATACGGACCGCGCGGGGGGCGAAAGATGCTCGGGAGGTGGCCGCTGATCGCGCTGGTTGCCGCGCTCGCCGCGCTCTCACCGGCGACAGCCGGGGCGGCGAAATGGAGCTCACGAATGTTCACGGCCAGCTATGACGGCTCCGGGTCGTTCAACTACAGCGCGCGCGGTAGCAGTAGCGACACCGGCTGCTTCATGAACCTGGGCGGCGGGGCCAGCTACGGCTTTGACCAGGCCTGGCGGGTCACGGTCGGCTTCAAGAGCGGCGGGAAGGGAAAACTCCTGACAAGAATCGGTTCGATCGTTCACACCGACGGTCCTCAGGCCCTCGGCCACGTGGGGGCAGCGCATCTGAAGGGAACGCAGACCGCAGCGCAGGGGGACTGCTTCAACGCCAAGGTGGACGGGCCGGACGTGGGAACGTTTGACTGCACCGCGTCCGCCCCGACATTCACCGCCTGGACCAACCCCCAGATGGAGGTTTCCCGCGTCGGGGGCGACCTCGTGGTCATCGCGAGGAGCTTTCTCGACGCCCACCTGAAGTTCACCGGAACAGACACGATTCCGTCCGACAATGGTTGCTCGTTCTACAACGACGACTGGGCCTTCGGAAGTACGATGCTCCCCGGCAGCTTCACGACCGCGAAGGTATCGCTGCCGGCCACCAAGCTGTCTCGCCTCGGGCGCGGCAAGAGCCTGATCGAGAAGGTTGGTCTCGGGGAGAACACCGAGCATCCGCCGCAGCAGACGTGCGCAACGCTGTTCGGGGCCCCACACCTGTGCATCGTCAACGAGGTGTCCCTGAAGGCGAACTTCAGATGGGGAAGAGACCGGTGACGCGGCGCGGAACTCTCACCGGCATGTGGTGTTCTGTGGTGAGTGCGTGCGCGCCAAGCCCGGAACCGGCTGTCGCCCAGCGTTGATCCGGGCAGTCCGGGAAGCGTCTGGCGCCGCCCGCTGGCCGCGACGGCCTGGATCCTGGCCGCGCTGGCCACATTGGCCGCCGTGGCGGGCGCGCTCGTCGGCAGCACCGCGTCGGCCCAGCGCACATCCGTGGCCGCGTCACCCCGTCAGGCGACCCCGGTCACGGGGCCACCGCAGAGCGGGCCGCGGCCGAACATCGTCTTCGTCCTGACCGACGACCTCTCCCGGGACCTCGTGCGCTTCATGCCCCACGTGCAGGCGCTCGCCGCCCGCGGGATGAGCTTTAGCAACTATTTCGTCTCCGATTCGCTGTGCTGTCCCTCGCGGGCGTCGATCTTCACCGGCAACTTTCCGCACGACACCGGCGTCTTCACCAACGTTGGCAGCGACGGCGGCTTCAGCGTGTTTCACGCGCGCGGCGAGGAGTCCAGCATGTTCAGCGTCGCGCTCCAGAAGTCCGGCTACCAGACCGCGATGATGGGCAAGTACCTCAACGGCTACCTTCAGGGCCGGGCCCGAACCGGGGTGGCCAACACCTACGTCCCACCGGGCTGGAACGAGTGGGACGTCGCCGGGTTCGGCTATCCGGAGTACGACTATCCGCTCAACGAGAACGGGGTCGTTCACCGCTTCGGCCATCGCCCCCGTGCCTACCTGACCGACGTCCTGGCCCGCCGGGGCACATCGTTCGTGGATCGCGCGACTGCCTCCGGGCAGCCCTTCTTCCTGGAGCTGGCCACCTTCGCGCCCCACGCCCCCTACACCCCGGCCCGGCGCAATATCCATGACTTCCCCGGGCTGACCGCACCCCGGCCGCCGAATTTCGACGCCCTCCCGACCGGCGCGCCGCAATGGCTGGCCAATCATCCCCCCCTATCCGCGGGCAAGATCACGCGCATCAACCGGGCCTTTCGCCGGCGTGCCCAGTCCGTGCAGGCCGTCGACGACATGATCGGCCGGATCGAGGCCGAACTCGTCGCCACCGGGCAAAGCCGCAACACCTACTTCGTGTTCAGCTCAGACAACGGCTACCACACGGGCGAGTACCGGCTGATGCCCGGCAAGCTGACCGCCTTCAACACCGACATCCGGGTGCCCCTGGTGGTCAGCGGTCCGGGGGTGCCCGCCGGCACCCGAACCGCGGCCATAACGCAGAACATCGATCTGGCCGAAACCTTCGCCGCGATGGGCGGCGCGACCCTCTCCGGGGATGGCCACAGCCTCATGCCGCTGCTCACCGGTCAGTCAGTGCCGGGATGGCGCAACGCCGCGCTGGTCGAGCACCATGGTCCCGACTTCAGCCTCAACGATCCCGATCGCCAGACGGGGCTGAGCGGCAACCCCACCACCTACGAAGCGCTGCGCACCCCCGATTATCTCTACGTCGAGTACCGCGACGACGAGCGCGAGTTCTACGACCTACGCAGCGATCCGTTCCAGCTGGACAACAGGGTCGCCAGTCTGACCCAGCCGCAGCTCGGTCAGCTCCACACCGAGCTCGCTCGGCTCGAGGGCTGCCACACCAGCACCGCGTGCTGGGCGGCTTCGCACGTGCCGCCACTCGGCCCCCTGTAGGCCTCTCTTTACCGGGGTCTTACGCGTCTGCCCCTAAGGTCGCTAACACGATCTTCACAGTTAGGGCGTTGCCGGGCCGGGACGGCGCTCCACCATCGCCGAGTCCGGAGAAGTTGACGTGCGAAAGCAGAACGCTGGCCGTACCCGCCTGATCTTTGCCCTCCTCGGCGCCGCCGGCGCAGCCGCCGTTCTGATCGCGAGTCTGTGGTCGGCGCCGGGCTCGTCGGCGTCCTCTTCGGCCGTGGACGTGTTCCCGACCCCAGGCGCCCAGGTGGCGACGCCCAGCAGCCAGATCACCTTCCGGGGCGTCCCTGCCGCATCACTCGGAACGATCGTGGTGACGGGATCGTCGAGCGGCAACCACCCCGGACAGATCGTGGCCGACTCGGACGGCCGCGGCGGGAGTTTCCTACCGACCTCCCCGTTCACAGCTGGTGAGCAAGTCACGGTCGCGACCGGTCTGAACGTCGTTGGGGGCTCTGGCGGCAGCTTCCACTTCACGATCGCCATCCCTGCCCGTCCCATCCCGGGCGCCGCGCCCAAGCCCGCCACTCGGGTCCGGGGCGATGTCTACCGCCTTGCCACCCGACGCGACCTCATTCCGGCCGCCGTCACGGTGACCAAACTGCCCGACCACGCTGGCTCCGGAGATCTGTTCGTCGCTCCGCAGAACGGTCCCTTTCAGCAGGGCCCGATGATCCTCGGCCCCTACGGAGGTCTGGTCTGGTTCCAGCCTGTGCCCAAGGGCCAGTCCGCAACCGACTTTCGCGTTCAGAGCTACCGCGGGCAGCCGGTGCTGACCTGGTGGCAAGGTGTGGTCAGCCACGCCGGTACCGGCGCCGGAGAGGATCAGATCTACGACCACGCCTACCGTCCCGTGGCGACTGTGCGAGCCGGCAATGGGCTCAGCGCTGACCTGCACGAGTTCCAACTCACCCCCCAGAACACGGCGCTGATCACGGCTTACGACTCCGTGTACCGCAACATCCGCTCGGGAAAGAAGACGACCCGCCGGCTGATCCTCGACTCCATCGTTCAGGAGATCGACATTCCGACCGGCTTGGTCCTCTACCAGTGGGACAGCCTCGACCACGTCCCGGTCACCGACAGCTACCAGGCGGCGCCCAGGAACCCCGGCCACCCCTGGGACTACTTCCATCTCAACTCGATCCAGCGTGACAACGACGGCAACCTGATCATCTCCGGGCGTGATACGTGGGCGGGTTACAAGATCTCCCATCAAACCGGCGCGATCATGTGGGAGCTGGGTGGCAAGCACTCGAGCTTCCGGATGGGCCGCAACACGAACTTCGCCTTCCAGCACGACATCCGGATGCGGACTGGCGACCACGTCACGGTCTTCGATGACGGCGCCGGTCCGCCGGCGGTCGAGAAGCAATCTCGGGCGCTGACCTTGAAGCTGGACTTCAAACACAGGACGGCGGCCCAGGTCGGGCAGGGCGAGCATCACCCGGGGCTGCTCGCCTTCTACGAGGGCAACGTCCAGACCGAGCCGGGAGGCAATCAGTTCGTCGGTTGGGGCCAGCAGCCGTACTTGACGGAGTTCAACGCGCATGGCAAGACAGTGTTTGACGCGCGCTTCGTCGGGCCTAATTCGAGTTACCGCGCCTACCGCTTCCCGTGGGTCGGCACGCCGGCCTCGCCCCCCGCGCTCGCCGCCCGGACCTCTCACGGTCACACCACGGTCTACGCGAGCTGGAACGGCTCAACTTCCCTGGCGAGATGGCGGGTACTCGCCGGGTCAACTGCGACCAAGCTCACGGCCGTCGCTTCCGCAGGGCGCGGCAACTTCGAGACCTCGATCGGTCTGCGGGCCGGCGCGAAGTACGTGGCTGTGCAGGCACTGGACGGCCGGGGCCGGGTCCTGACCACATCGCAGCCGATCAGCACGGGATCGTGAGCGCGCGGGAGGCGCTAGCTCTGCCGGCCTGAACCGGGGTCCTCACCGGCGTCACGGGTCGGTTCGGCGAACGACCGAAAACGTTTCGTCATCTCCGCGTCGGGGCCCTCGGCCTCGTCTGACTCAGCGTCCGTCTCGGACTCGGATTGATCGGGCTCGCTCGGTGCAGATGCGTTGGCCTGCTCGACGACGCTGTCGAG
The DNA here is from genome assembly GCA_050696855.1 of Solirubrobacteraceae bacterium. Taxonomy (GTDB): domain Bacteria; phylum Actinomycetota; class Thermoleophilia; order Solirubrobacterales; family Solirubrobacteraceae; genus Palsa-465. Next base: position 6,735 of record JBOGYN010000421.1, read on the forward strand.
GAAGTGGCGAAGCTTCTCCTCCTCACCTTCGACCACGTCCGTGACTCGAACCGTCCGCTTCTTGAACGCCACCTCGCCCCACTCGCCACCGCCCAGCAGCCGCACGGTGGCCGCAAAGCTTCCCTTCCAGCCCGACGGCGCCTTGCCGTCGAGCGCCACGGTCAGCGTGGCGCCCTTGACCTCGGCGGTCGACCAGTCGAGCCGGGGAGACGCCATGGCCTGTCTTTACCCCCGAAGGTCAGGATTCAGCCATTGGCTGCTTCCAGCCCCGTGCTTGAATCCCGCCGATGAGCGACTCATTGCGCGCCGAGACCATGCGAATCGCCGGCCACGGCGGCGATGAGATCGAGGCCTATCTCGCCCGGCCCCAAGACGACGGACGCCGCGGTGGGGTGGTGGTCATCCATCACATGCCCGGGTATGACCGTTCCACAAAGGAGATCACGCGACGCTTCGCCGAGTTCGGTTACGACGCGATCTGCCCCAACCTCTACTGGCGCGAGGCGCCGGGCGCCGCCCCCGACGACGCCGCCGCCACCGCCCGGGCCCAAGGCGGTGTCCCCGATCAGCGGCTGATCGGCGACGTGGGTGCTGCGGCCGAGCACCTGCGCGGGCTGGACAGCTCCAACGGCAAGGTCGGCGTGATCGGCTACTGCTCGGGCGGCCGGCAGTCGGTGCTCGCGGCGTGCAACCTCGACCTCCAAGCCGCCGTGGACTGCTACGGCGCCTTCGTGGTCGGCACCCCGCCGGAGGGCTTCCCCCTCCAGGTGACCAACCTGGTCGATCAGCTCCCCGCCTTGCGTCCACCGCTCCTGGGCTTGTTCGGCAACGAGGACTCCTACCCCAGCCCCGAGCAGGTCAACGAGCTCGACGAGATCCTCACCGCCAATTCCAAGCCGCACGAGTTTCACCGTTACGACGACGCCGGCCATGCTTTCTTCTCCGTCGATCGGCCGTCCTACCGCGTCGCCGCGGCCAATGACGGCTGGGAGCGGATCGCAGCGTTCTACAAGACCCACCTGGGAGGCTGAAATGTGCACCTACGCGACGGTCAAGGCACCGCTGGAGGGCAGCGCCAAGGGCCCGGGGAGCAGTTGGTTTCACGTCACCGACGGAACCGTCTACTTCGACCACCCGGTGCACGCGATGGCCGAGCACACGCTGAACATCGACTTCGCCGACCCTGCTCGCGGCCCCTCGGCCCGAGTGGCCGTCGAGCTCACTGCCGCGTCGGCACGCGAGCTGGTGTCCGCGATCCAGACCGCGTTGGATTCGGCCCCCGCCGAGCTCGCTGCCTGAGGCCCGTCCGGAGCGGCCGAGCGCCTGGGCCGCTGGGCAGATGAAATCAGTGCTTGGGCGGCAGCGCGCGGGCATGCTCCACGCCCCGGGCCACCCATCGCTCCAGTTGGCGCTTGGTCTCCACGCCCTCGGGAGCGACCCGCAGCCAGCCGGTCATCGCCTTGCCGCGCATCACAAACGGCGCCGCGTGCGGCTTGACCGTCAGGGCCTCGCTCTGGGCCGGATCGATGCGCAGCAGCAGGCCGCCCTGGCCGCTGGCGCTGACCGACATGTTGCCGTTGATCAAGAAGGCCAGGCCCCCGAACATCTTCACCTCGGTCAGACCCGGTTCAATCGAGACCAGCTCGCGGATCCGCTCGGCCAGGTGCTCGTCGTAGGCCATGCAACAATTATCCGCGATGTCCAAGCTCGCTCCCCTCGCCGCCGCGGTGGCCGCGGCGATAGCACTGAACGCGTGCGGCGGCTCGAGCAGCAGCTCGTCGGCCGCCCCCAGCTCGGGCAGCAGCTCGTCGGCCGCTCCCAGCTCGAGCTCAGCGAGCGCCGCCGCGGCGCCGAGCACGGGCGCCGGCGGCGCCGCGGGCTCGGTCGCGATCGCCGCTGACCCGAGCGGCCAGCTGGCCTTTTCGAAGAAGACCTTGAGCGCCAAGGCGGGCACGGTCAAGATCGCCTTCACCAACAGCTCATCAACCCCGCACAACCTCACCCTGCAGAAGGGCACGAGCGGGGCGCAGGTGGGCGCGACGCCGACCTTCAGCGGCGGCACCAAGACGCTCTCGGTCAAGCTGACCCCGGGCACGTACACGTTCTTCTGCAGCGTCCCCGGTCACCGGATGGCCGGGATGCAGGGCACGCTGACCGTCCAATAACCCCAGCGCCCCGGGGGTCGGGAGCGGCCGCTGCCGGTCCCCGGGGTGTGCGAGGCTTGACGGCCGATGAGCGGCACCGAGATCAAGCCTCAGGTTTACGTCGACCCTCGGCCCGCCGGCGCGCTGATGCCCTACCACGAGTGGGCGCGCACGCACGAGCCAGGGTGGACGTACACCGCGGTCCGGATCGTGCTCACGCCGATTGCCCTCGCGCTGTACCGCACCCGGGCGCGCGGGCGCGCCAACGTCCCGGAGTTGGGTCCGGTCATCCTGGCCCCCAACCACTTCTCGAATATGGACCACTTCTTCTGCGGCGTCTACCTGCGCCGTCAGATCCGCTTCATGTCGAAGTCCCAGTTCTTCGGTCGAAATCCCCTTGTGAGCTACCTGTTCCGGGTCTCGGGTCACTTCCCGGTCCGGCGGGGCCACCACGACGATGAGGCGTTCGTGACCGCCCATGCGATCTTGGTGCGCGGCGGCTGCGTGGGCATCTACGCCGAGGGCGGCCGCTCGCGCAGCGGCGGTCTGGGCGAGCCTCGCCCCGGGCTCGGCCGCCTGGCACTGGAGTCGGGCGCTCCGGTGGTGCCGGTGGCGATCCACGGTTCCGCGGCCGTGCGCCAATGGCGGCGCCTGCACTTTCCCAAGGTCCTGGTCAGCTTCGGCGAGCCGCTGCGGGTCCCGCGCGTCACCGCGCCCACTCGTGATCAGCAAGTCGAGGTGGCGCGGCTGATCTTCGAGCGCGTACGCACTCTGTACGCGACGCTCGAGGGTGAGTCAGCTCAGACCAGCAGGCGCTGACCCGAGCCGATCAGGTTCGGGCCGCTGGCTCAGCTGCGGCGGGCGATCAGCGGTTCGAGCCGGGCGATGACGTCGAAGTAGCGCGTCGGCATCAGGCGGGCCAGGGCATCGAAGGCGTAGGCGTCGGGCCCCACCAGGATTCGGCTCTTGCCGGCCTTGGTCCCCTCGTGGATGATCTTGGCCGCCTGCTCGGGAGTGGTCAGGGCGAGGGCCTCGAATTCCCGCGCCGCTTCCTCGTGGGAGACGTTCGGCCGGGTCGGATGGCTGTGGTAGCGGGCGTTACGGGCGATGTTGGTCCTGACCCCGCCGGGATGGACGGTGACCGCCCGGACCCCGGTGCCGCGCAGCTCCTGGCGCAGAGAGTCGGTGAATCCGCGCACGGCGAACTTCGAGGCACAGTAGGCGCTCTGGAGCGGCATCCCGAGCAGCCCGAACACGCTCGAGGTGTTCACGATCACGCCTGAGTCCTGGCCGAGCAGGATCGGCAGGAAGGCCCGGACCCCGTTGATTACGCCGTGGAGGTTGATCTGCAGCACCCACTCGTCGTCCTCGACCGAGCCTTCGGCGACGCTCTGCGAGGTGGCGACCCCGGCATTGTTGAAGACCATGCCGATCGGCGCCGGCGCCCACTCGGCCACCTCGGCCGCGAACGCCATGTGGGCCTGCCGATCGCGGACGTCCAACCGGCGAACCAGGACCGGCCCCGCGATCAGATCGGCGGTCGCCCGCAGCCCGGCCTCGTCCTGATCGACGATCGCCACCGGGCAGCCGTGGGCGGCCAGCCGCAGGGCGGTCGCGCGTCCGATGCCGGAGGCGGCACCGGAAACGTAGGCGGTGCGGCCATCGACGGGAACTCTCGTCCTGCGCATCGGTGCCTCCTCTCAGGCCAGGGCCACCGTCGGGGACGGGGCCGGATGCCGGACGTTGGTGGTCCAGTCGGAAGGGTCAAAGCGGCGCAGGCGCCGCTGGTAGGCGCGGACGCTACCCGGCCACAGCGTCGAGTTGCGTCCGGTGGCGTCCGTGTACCAGCTCAGGCAACCGCCGGCCGTCCAGACGCTGCCGTCTGAGCCGCGGTCAACCTCGGCCACGAAGCGCTGCTGACGCTCCGGGTTTGGCTCGAGCGTCTGGACGCCACGGGCGCGGCGGTGAGACAGGGCCTCGCGGAGGTGGGCGATCTGGGCCTCGATCATGAGGAGCACCGAGTTGTGGCCCAGTCCGGTGTTCGGCCCCAGGAGCAGGAACAGGTTGGGAAACCCACTCACCGCGAGGCCGAGGTGGGCCTGCGGACTGCCCTGCCAGGCCTCGGCCAGACTCTCGCCCCGGCGGCCGCGGATCCGGTGACTGATCGGCGGATCGGTGACCTGAAAGCCGGTCCCGAAGATGATTGTGTCGACCGGGTGCTCATGGCCCTCGGCGTCGATGATCCCGCGTTCGGTCACCTTGTGGATCCCGGCCGTCACCACCTCGACGTTGTCGGCGCCCAGGGCCGGATACCACGAATTGGAGCCGAGCACGCGCTTGCAGCCGAGGCGGTAGTCGGGCGTCAGTTTCTCGCGGAGCACCGGGTCGGGCACCTGAGCGGCGATATGGCCCTTCGCGCGCCGCTCGGCCACGCGCATCACGGCGGGGTGGCGAAAGCCGAGGTGAAAGGACTCCAGCAGGGAAAAGACAGCCCCGCGGACCAGGCCCAAAAGGCGCGGATGCCGGGCGAAGCGGGCCCGCCAGCCGTCGGGGATGCGCGGGTTCTCGCGCGGGAGCACCCACGGCGGGGTGCGCTGAAAGAGGCGCAGCCCGGCTACCTCGGGCTGGATCTCGGGGACGAATTGGATCGCGGACGCCCCGGTGCCGACCACCGCGACCTGGCGGCCGCGCAGATCGTGGTCGTGACCCCAGCGAGCGGAGTGAAATACCCGTCCGCGGAAGTCCTCCAGGCCCTGGAGCGGCGGGATCGTCGGATCGGCGAGGGCGCCGGTGGCCGAGATCAGGATCTCGGCGGTCAGATCACCGCCCGTGGTCTCGATCGCCCACAGCTGACGGTCCTCGTCCCACTCGGCCGCGGTGACCTCGCGGCCGTAGCGGAAGTGGCGCTCAAGTTCGTGGTGGCGGGCCACATCCTGCATGTAGCCCCAGATCTCGGGCTGGCGAGCGAAGGCCCGGGTCCACCCCGGGTTCTGCTCGTGGGTGAAGGAGTACAGGACGCTCGGTATGTCGCAGGCACAGCCGGGATAGCTGTTGTCGCGCCAGGTACCGCCGAGATCGTCGGCCCGCTCGAGAACGGTGAACTCGTCGTGGCCGTCTTCCTTGAGCGCCATCGCCATGCCCAGGCCAGACAGTCCCGCGCCGACGATCGCGATCTCCACGTGTTCGGTGGCGAGCATCATGGTTTTGAGTTCCTCTCTTCGGATCCGGGACGAGGCTGGTACGTCTCCGTACCGGGAGGTTGGTACGTTAGCATACCGTCCCGCAGCAGGCAAGTATTCTGCAGGCCTGAAGGCCTTAGAGCAGCGCGCCGGTCAAGATCGCCTTGACCGTGGTGGCGACGCTGGCCCGCAGCTCGTCGATGTCGCGCCCGCGCTGGAGCGAGACGACCAGCAGCTCGCGCAGACCCCCGGCGATGATGATCGCGGTGTCCATGCTCAGTGGCCGGGCGCCGAGGTCCGGGCGCACGGCGCGGCCCGAGTCGACGAGGCCGACCATCATCGAGGCGAACCGCTCCAGCGTGGCCAGCGCCCGCTCGGCGCCCCCCTGGCCGAGGGCCGGGATCTCGCGCACGAAGCTCGAGTACAGGGCGGGCTGCTCGCTGACGTTCTCGATGTAGGCGTCGACCGCGGCGTCGACCTGCTCATCGAGCGGCCGGTCGGGATGAACGGCGGCGGCGATCTGCTTCATCATCGCCTCGTTGGTGGCGTCAAAGAGGGCCAGGAAGCAGGCGTCGCGGTCCTCGAAGTGCTCGTAGAAGTTGCGCCGCGAGGTGCGGGCGATGCGGACCACATCGGCGACCGTGGTGTCGCGGTAGCCCTGCTCCTCGATCGCGACCGCCATCGCCGCGATCAGCCGTTCGCGGTGGCCGAGCGGTTCCCGGGTGGGACTCGTCGCGGCCGGCTCGGTCAGGGTGGTTCGCTGTCCCGCCATGGTTCTGAAGGTAGCGATCGCCGACGACGGCGGGCGGCGCTCAGGCCGCGTCGCGACCGGTCACCACGACCCGGCCGCCGCGGCTCGGGATCGTCGTCACGTTGCGCTGGCGGGCCCGCTCGGGCTCGGTGGCGGCCACCCGCAGATCGGTCCGCCGCGCGATCGCCTCGAGCACGACGCGCTGTTCGGCCATCGCCAGCGAGGCGCCCAGGCAGCGACGGATCCCGCCCCCGAACGGGATCCAGGTGTAGGTCCCGGGCTTCTGATCAAGGAAGCGCTCGGGCCGGAAGGCCAGGGGATCGGGATAAACGTCCGCGCGGTGATGCAGGGCGACGATGCTCACCGCGACCGGCGTGAGGGCGGGGACCACGTAGTCGCCGAAGCGCCAGGGCCGCTTGACCATCCGGACGATCATCGGGATCACGGGGCGGTTGCGCATCCCCTCGTGGATCGTCGCCTCCACGTAGGCGTCGGCCTCGGGGCCGCCGGCCCGGGTGAGCACGCGCAGCCGGTCATAGGCGGCCGGCGTGCGCAGCAGACGCTCGAAGATCCAGGCCAGCGAGTTGGCGGTCGTCTCGTGGCCGGCCAGGACCAGCGAGAGGAGCTCGTCGCGGAGCTCGGAGTCAGTCAGGGGGGCGCCCTCCTCATCGCGCGCGTGCAGCAGCAGCGAGAGCACATCGGTCCGTTCGCCCTCGCCCGCCCCCTCGGCCCGGCGCTCGGCGATCATCGCCAGCAGCTGGCGATCGACGATCCCGAGCAGCGCCCGCAGAATCCCGGTCGGCTCGCGGCGCCGGGCGTTCTGGAGCTCGATCAGTTGGAAGGCCGGGCTGGTGGAGGCGGCCAGCAGACGCCGGATCGTGCGCCGCAGGCGATAACCGGTGGTTCCAGGCGCGGGCTTGCCCTCGATCCCGAAGATGCCGCTCATGATCACGTCGAGGGTCACCGCCGACATCCGGGGCGCGAGGGCGAACGGCTCGCCCAGCGGCCAACGGTCGATCTCGCGCTCGGCCACGGTCGCGATCATCTCCACGTAGCGCTGGACCGATTCACCGTGGAAGGGCGGGAGCAGGAGCTTGCGCTGACGCATGTGGCGGTCACCGACCGAGGTCAGGATTGAGTCGGGGCCCAGAATCGGCCGCAACGGCGACTCCCCGGTCAGTGACGGGGCGTCCTCCGGCTTGGCCTTCATCAGCGAGCGCACGTGGTCGGGGTGGCAGGTGACCACGAACCCCTCCTTGCGCGAGAGGATCTTCAGCTGCCACACGTCCCCGTAGCGACGGTGGTTGCGGAGGTTGGCGGAGATCGGCCGGATCCCGAAGCGAATCGTCTGCAGCCAGGTCGGAGCCGGGTCACCGGGCGGCAGGCGCGTGGCCTCACCGTCAGACACGGGGCCGGCCGGCGATGGCGGGGCTTCGCTGATACCTGAGCGTGATGGCTCGGGGCGGAGCTCGGGGACGGCCAGCGTGCTCACGGTACGAGACTGTACCGCGAGACGCTGGTCGTGTAAAGCGGATCAGGGTTTCGGGGTCAGGGTCAGCTGCGCGTAGGTCGCGGCCTGACGGTGGACCAGCGTCACCAGGTTCCCGAGTTCGATGTTGGCGTCGACCAGATGCAGACCCCAAGTCGCGTCGGGACTGGGCGTGGGGACCTGGGCCCCGCCGAGCGGTCTGATCTGGAGCACGTTCGCGCCCCCAGCCGCCGAGCAGTGGGCGCTGTATGCCCCGGGTAGGCTGCTCCACACCGTGGGCGGCCTCGGTTGGATGAAGTTGAGGAGCCGGATTCCCACGGCGAGCAGCGTGCCGGGGGCGAACGGCTGGGACGGGGCGATCGGATCGACCGTCTTGGCGCCGACCAGCGCCGCCGGGTTGACGCACAGGACCTGATCGCCGGGAACCGTGGTGCGACCGAACAGACTGTTGGCCGGTGGCGGCTGGTTGTAGGTGGAGTAGGCGACCACGCAGCTGATCGAGACCGCGGTGCGGCAGGCGGGGACGTGCTTGAAGTCACCGCCGATGCCGCGGCCGCTGCGAACCAGGACGTCACCGCCGAGCAGGATCGCCGAGACCAGCCGCGCGCGGACAAGCGGCTTGGCATCGATCTCCTTGGCGATCAGCTCGCGCAGGACGAATGAGCCCTGCGAGTGGCCGATGAGGACGAAGCCGCGACCGTGGTTGTACTTGCGCAGGTAAGTGGCAAAGGCGCGACGGACGTCGCTGAGCCCGAGCTGAAGCTGGGCTGGTCCGAAGCCGTAGCCTGAATCCAGCGCGGGCACCGTGACCTGGCGATACATCGGGGCGAAGATCCGGCACTCCTGCGAGTAGCGGGCGGTCTGATAGAGCGCGATCGAGCGCTCCTCGGGATCGATGCGGAGGTTGGCGGTGGGCCCCTTCTGATCGCTGGCCGTCGGGTACACGTAGAAGCAGTCGATCGGTGGGTGGCGGACAGCCTGGGGATGGATGACCCGCCGGGGCTTCAGGGTCGGCGAGTAGACGGTGGTCGAGAGCCCCGGGGTGCAGGGATCGGGCTGATGGCCGGGCTGGCACAGCCAGACTGTCTTCGCCGCGGCCGGGCCAGCGGCCACGAGCAGGCCCACCACCGCCGCCAATAGCCAGGGCCCGAGCGCTCGTGATCGTCTAGACACCATCCCCTCCCCCCTTTAGCCGGCTAGCGCCGGGCGCCGCTGCGCCCACGGCGCCGCCGCCTCGATCTGGCCGGCCAGCGAGTACAGCACGTCTTCGGCGCCGAGCCGGCCGACGAGTTGGACGCTCAACGGCAGCCCGTCACTGCCCAGTCCGGCGGGCACGGTGATTGCCGGCTGGCCGGTCAGGTTGTAGAGGGGGGTGAAGGGCGTGAAGCGACCGGCGATGTTGATGGCCACCGGCGCGGTCCGGCCAAAGCCGCCCTCGGCGTCGATCGCCGTGGTCGCTGTGCCCGGGGTCACGAGTACGTCGATCTCGTCCCAGAGCGCCGTGATCCGGGCCGTGGCCGCGGTCCGCGCTCGCGCCAGCCGGGCCGAGCGCCAGGACGGCACCAGGTAGCGTCCGGCGGCGCCCATCTGGCGGGTCAGCGGCTCGAGCGCAGTCGGGTCAGGCACGCGCGCCGTGTCCTGGTGGATGCCCTTCAGCCACGTCTGGAGAAAGACGATGTGGGCCGTCCCATAGACAGGGTCGCGCGCGGTGACGTCGTGACCGAGGTCACTGAGCAGCGCCCCGGTGCGCTCCCAGGCCGAGCGTTGCTCATTCGAGATAGGCGCCAGCAGTCCGGGTGGGAGCTTGCGCGAGACCGCGATCCGCAGCCGGCCGGGTGGAGTGGCCGCGCACTGCTCGTAGCTGCCCTCAAACGGCGGGACCCGGTACTCCTCGCCGGGGAGGGTGCCGTGCATGACATCGAGCATCAGCGCGCTGTCGGCGACGGTCCGCGCCAGCGCGCCGATCACCGAGAGCCCGAGCCAACCCGGGCCGGCCGGCACCGAGGAGACCCGCCCGCGCGAGGACTTCATTCCCACCAGCCCGCAGCACGCGGCCGGGATCCGAATCGACCCACCACCATCTGAGCCCGTGGCCGCGGCCACCAGGCCGGCCGCGACCGCGGCCGCCGAGCCGCCCGACGATCCGCCGGTGGTCCGGTCCAGGCGCCAGGGATTGCGGGTGACGCCGTTGGCCTCGGTCGCGGTCCAGGGGAAGATCATCAGCTCGGGGACGTTGGTGATGCCGACCGGGATCGCCCCGGCGGCGCGCAGCCGGCGCAGCGGTTCCGAGTCGGCCCGGGCCGGTGGCCCGTAGGTGCGCGAGCCCTTGGTGGCGACCTGGCCGTTGAACATGAGGTCGTCCTTGACGGCGATCGGGACTCCGGCGAGCGGGCCCTCGGGCTTGGCCTGCTCGGCTTGCGCCAGGGCCTGCTCGCTGAGCACCGTCCGAAATGCGTTCAGTCGGGTGTCGAGCGCCTCAATCCGGCGCAGATAGAGCTCCACGAGTTCCCGCGGGCTCACCTCCTTGTTGCACACGCGGGCGGCGAGCGCGGCCGGGCCGGCGAAGGCGAGTTCGGTCTCGGTGTCGGTGGGGGCCGTCACGCCAACGCCGTGACCAGCTCCCGGATCGCGCCCGGGTAGCGGTAGGAGATGCCGCCGTGCCCTCCGTCGAACAGCTCCAGGGTGTTGGGCACGTCGAGGCGGGCGAGCTCATCGGAGAAGGCCTGGGCACCGAGGTCGAGAAAGAACTCGTCCTGGCGCCCGGCGTCGAGGTAGATCCGGCGCAGGCCGCGAAGCGCCTCGGCGTGGGGCTCGGCCATCCGCACCGGATCGTGCTCCAGCCACCGCGCCAGACGTCGGGGACGATGCGGCCCGTCGCGGGCTCGAAAGGGAGCAGCGCTCCGCCGGCGCGATCGGGATCGGGGCTGTAGGCGCAGGCGTAGGCGTACAG
>JBOGYN010000422.1:0-8264 GCA_050696855.1 Solirubrobacteraceae bacterium
ATTCTCAACACGAACCTCTGTACCGCGGTCGCGTTCTTGATCTGGGTCGGGTGGGACTACCTCACGGGTCGCAAGCCGGGTCTTATCTCGGGCGTCAACGGCATGATCGTCGGGCTGGTGGGGATCACCCCCGCGGCCGGCTACGTCAACGGCTGGGGGGCGATCGCGATCGGGGTGATCGCCTCGACGGTCGTGTACTTCGCGCTCAACTACCTCAGTCGGCTGCGACCGTTTCGCAACGTCGACGACACGCTGGGTGTGCTGTACACGCACGGGTTCGCCGGCCTGATGGGCGGACTGCTGACCGGCGTGTTCGCGGACCCGAACATGATCGTCTACCCGGGCGTCGGCAAGACGGGCAGCATCGCCGCCGTCGGGGGCGTGATCCACGGGAACTTCAACCTCCTGAAGTGGCAGTTGCTGGCGGGGCTGTTCGTGATCGTCTGGTCGGCCTTCGGCACCTTTGTGTTGCTGAAGCTGGTCGGCCTGTTCGTGCCGTTGCGGATGTCTGAGGAGAACATGGAGGTCGGCGATACCGCTGAGCACGGCCATGAGGTCTATCCATCCGACATCCCGTCCCTCGGGTATCCCAGCGGGATCCCCGGAGTAACAGCGGGATCTGGGACAGCGACACCAACCCTGGTGTGATGGCAGCGGACGCGCTGCACTGCCCAGGGGATCGTCGCCGCGGGGACCCGCGGCCACCGAGCGGTCAGGTCGGCCAAGCACCGGTTGCTGCGCGTCCCCGACTTTGACCAGCTCCGCGAGCGGACGATCAGCGAGCGGACCGGTTTCGGGTCGCTAGCCGAGCACGAGCTCGGCGGCCGTCCGCAGCGTCTGGGGGTCGCCGCCGATCAGCAGCGTGGTCACCAGCGATTCGCGCCACGCCTCGAGGTCGTGGCGGATCTTGTCGGCCGGGCCGATCAGGGTCAGCTGCTGGAGGAGCGCGGTGGGGACCGCCGTCGCCGCCTCGTCCTTGTGCCCGGACAGGTAAAGCTCCTGGATCTTGGCCACCTCGGCCTCGTAGCCCATCCGGATCGCGACGTTGGCGTGAAAGTTGGTCCCCTTGGCGCCCATCCCCCCGAAGTAGAGGGCGTACATCGGGCGCAGGGCGTCGGCGGCCGCCTCGATGTCGTCGGTGACGATCAGCGGCACCGTGGCGGCCACTTCGAAGTCCTCGGACGTGCGGCGGGCACCGGGACGGCGCAAGCCTTCGGCGAGGGCGTCCCGGTAGAAGTCGTCGTGGTGGGGTGAGTAGAAGAGGGCCAACCACCCCTCGCACAGCTCGCCGGCCATGGCGATGTTCTTGGGCCCCTCGGCGGCCAGGTAGATCGGGATGTCGGGGCGCAGCGGGTGGATGCTGGACTTCAGCGGCTTGCCGAGACCGGTCTGGTCGGGGATGGGCAGCGGATAGTGAGGACCCGCGTTGACCACGGGGCCCTGACGGGCCCAGATATCGCGCACGATGCCGATGTACTCGCGCATCCGGGCCAGGGGCTTGGCGAACGACTGTCCGTACCAGCCCTCCACCACCTGCGGGCCGGACACGCCGAGTCCCAGGATCACGCGTCCGCCGCTGAGATGGTCAAGCGTCATCGCCGCCATCGCGGTGGCCGCCGGGGTGCGGGCGGAGATCTGCACGATCGCCGTACCGAGCTTGATCTGCGCGGTCGTGGCCCCCCACCAGGCCAGCGGCATCAAGGCGTCGGAGCCGTAGGCCTCCGCGGTCCAGACCGAGTCAAAACCGAGGAGCTCGGCCTCGGCGATCGACTCGGCCGCGCCGGGCGGTGGACCGCCCGCCCAGTAGCCGGTGTTGAGCCCAAGTTTCAGCGCCGCCATGGCCCCACCCTACCCCCTGCCACCCGCGCCCGGACGCGGCGCCACAGGCTCGGGGGGCGGGGCTGCGTGCGTTCCCACTCGTCGCGAGAGGGGAGCCTGCCGGCCCGCCGGGCGCCCAAGACACAGTCGGTGTGGGCGTGCCGGCGGCCCTCGGATAGCCCCTCGGGATACATCAGCATGTGCTCGCTCAGTGCGGGCAGGTGCCGGCCACACAGCGGGCAGCGGTAGGTCGCCGGTTTTGTGTTCTGGGCGCGGCGCACAGACCACCAGCGCGGGTGCGGCGCCTTGGCCATTGGACAAGAATGACATCGTCCGGTGCCCCGCTCGCGCTACTCGCGCTATCTTCGCGCCGGTGGAACAACGTGACGAACGGATCATCGTCGAGACCGACCGGCATCGGATCAGCGGGGTGCTGCAACTGCCTGTGGACGGCTACCGAAGCCGGCTGACCGACTATCTGAACTCCTCCGAGCGACTCTTCCTCGCCCTCACCGACGTCGAGGTCACCCCCTTGGAGGGCGCTGCCCGGGTCGAGCAACGCGAGTTCGTCGCCCTGTCCCTGCGCCACATCGTGCTCGCCATGCCGGCCGCCGAGTCCGCCGCGGACTGAGCACCGCGGTGTTTGGCCCGGGCGTCCCGAGCTAAACTAGAGACAATGGCGACTCAGCAGACCGAAGACCTCGACCGGCTCGGCCCCAGCGAGCTTGAGAGCTTGAGCCGCAGCGATTACATGCGCGCCTCGCCGCGCATGTTTGACTCCGATCTGCTCGACAAGCTCTCGCGCGTGCACCCGGCGGTGCCGCCGATCCTGTTCGGGCCGGTGATCACCTTCATGCTCGTGGAGGGCGTGATCCGGGGCGCGGGCGCGCTGACCATCGTTTACCTGTTCGGCGGGTACCTGTTCTGGACGCTGACCGAATACTGGCTGCACCGCATCGTCTTTCACTTCGAGCCGGCCGGTGGCATTGGCGCTCGGCTGCACTGGATCATCCACGGTGTCCACCACGACCATCCCAACGATCCGATGCGGCTGGTGATGCCCCCGTCGGTCAGCATTCCGCTCGCGGCGCTGTTCATCTACGGCTTCTATCTGGTGGCCGGCGATCCGGCCTACCTCCCCTTTGGCGCCGGTTTCCTGTCGGGCTATCTGGCCTACGACATGCTGCATTACCACGTGCATCACCACCGTCCCAAGACCCGGCTCGGCCGGCGGATGCGCGAGCTGCACATGCGCCACCACTTCCAGAACCACGAGCGCGGCTACGGCGTCAGCGCCCCGTTCTGGGACCACGTCTTCGGGACCGCCCCGAAGATCGCTGCCCCCAAGGCACCCTCGCCCGGCCGAGGCTGAGCTCAGGCGGCACAAAGAACGGAGAGGGCGGGATTCGAACCCGCGAAAGAGTGTTAACCCCTTACTCGCTTAGCAGGCGAGTGCCTTCAGCCACTCGGCCACCTCTCCTTCGGGATCTGGCCCAGTGTATCGGGGGCCGCGCAGCTCGCGGCCGCTCCTGGCTTGTGCTGGGGCGCCGGCAATTCTCTTTAGCACGGCTAGCATCCGGGCTATGGCCCGGAGGGGTGGCAGAGTGGTCGAATGCGCTGGTCTTGAAAACCAGAGTCCGGTAACCCGGACCGCGGGTTCGAATCCCGCCCCCTCCGTTGCTCTGCGCTAGGCGATGTCGGCCGAGTCTCGAACTGGGCGACGGAGCGGGATCGACCCGGGGTGGTTCTCCTCGGCCAGCAGCCGGCTGATTGCGGCCCCGGAAACGGGCTTGCCGAGGTAGTAGCCCTGGGCCACGTCACACCCGAGCAGCCGCAGTCGATTCCAAGCGCTGACCGAGCTGACGCCTTCAGCCACGACCTTGAGACCCAGGTTATGCCCGAGATCGATGGTCGAGCGCACGATCGCCGCGTCATCGTCGTTCTTGTGCATCTGGAGCACGAATGACTTGTCGATCTTGAGCACGTTGATGGGCAACCGCTTCAGGTACCCGAGCGAGGAATTGCCACTCCCGAAGTCGTCGATGGCCAGACGGACGCCGAGTTCGCCGAGGGTTCCCAAGATGGAGCTAGCCCGGGTGGGATCAGTGAGCACTGTGTTCTCGGTGATTTCGAGCTCGAGCGATTCGGGCGGGACGTTCCACTTGAGCAAGAGGTCCTTGACCTCCTCGGCGAATCGTTGATCGAGGAGGTCGCGTCCGGTGATGTTCACGGCCACCGAGAGCATGCGCCCGCGGTCTCGCCAGTGCTTGCACTGCTCCAGCGCGCTGTTGAGGACATGGGTCGTCAAGGCCCGGATCAGCCCGGTTTGCTCGGCCAGCGGGATGAACAGATCCGGCCCGAGCAGCCCCCGTTCATGGTGCTCCCACCGCACGAGCGCTTCGACGCCCGTGATCTCTCCGGTGGCGAAGTCGGCCTTCGGCTGATAGTGGACGACGATCTCGCCCTGCTCGATGGCCCGGCGCAGCTGCGCGCCGAGCGCCAGCCGATCGGCGGAGTGGTGGTCGTGCTCAACGGCGTAAACCGTCGGAACTCCGCGAGCCTTGCTGGCATACATGGCCACGTCCGCGCAGCGCAGCAGCTCATCGACGTTGTCGCCATGCAGCGGAAAGAGAGCGATGCCGATGCTGGCGTCAACGTCAACCTCGACGCCGGCGACGGTGTGAGTGCGCCGAACCTCGTGTGCGGCGCGCTCAGCCAGAGCAACCGCACCCAGCTCACCGGCGATTATTGGTGCGAGGACGGCGAACTCGTCGCCACCCAGCCGGGCGACGGTGTCTCGGGAACGAAGCGCCTTGCACAGATGCTGCCCCACCTCGCTGAGCATCTGGTCACCGCACTGGTGGCCGAAGGTGTCGTTGATCTCCTTGAAGCGATCCAGGTCCATCAGCATGACGGCCAGCGTCTGTCGCTCCCGCCGAGCGACGATCAGCGCTTCCTCGAGCTTGTCCACGAACATAACCCGATTGGGAAGGCCGGTCAGCGCGTCATGGAAGGCTCGCTGCTCGAGATA
Organism: Solirubrobacteraceae bacterium; assembly: GCA_050696855.1. Lineage (GTDB taxonomy): Bacteria > Actinomycetota > Thermoleophilia > Solirubrobacterales > Solirubrobacteraceae > Palsa-465. Next base: position 4,850 of record JBOGYN010000422.1, read on the forward strand.
GTTGATCCGCTCGAGGTGGGCCTTCGGGCGGCGGATCGGACCCGGGCGCCAGACGCGAAACAGAACCAGCCCGAGCAGAGCCGCTCCCAGAGTGACGGTGAGCGGTGTCAACACTCCCGGGCCGCCGCCGGAGAGGGACGAGTAAGTCCCGTCGAGCTCGAGCACCGCCGCGGGCCCGCGGGGTGCCAGTCGCAGCGGCGCGTAGGTACCGAGCACGTGGGCTCCGCGTTGTGCGCTGCTTGGTGCTGCCGGAGTGGTGGATCCGTTGGCCACCGCATCCTGCGTCACGGCGGCGCTGGCGGCGCCCGGGAACACGCGGCCGATGAGCGACCGATCCGTCGAGTAGGTCACGCGTCCGTGGCCGTTGTAGATCGTCGCGCGAAGATTGCCGCCCGTGAGGAGCTGGGCGCGAAACAGCCGGTCGAGCACGCGCCGCCGAGCCGGGGTCACGGGTGCACGCAGATCGCCGGCCTGCAGATCGTGTCCGAGGATCGCCGTGGCTATGAACTGAGTTTGGCGACGGGCCGCCTGTTCCGCGTTGGCGGTTCGTTGCTGGCGCGCCGAGTTGGCGGTCAGGACGGCGCTGGCCACCACGAGCAAGACGAGCAGCACCGCTAGCGCCGCGCGTCGGCGCAGCGCAGGACGGACAGTCAGAGGAGCCGAAATGCCCAGGTTTGACTCCGGAATCGACCGGGCGACGTGTGAAAACACCGTTTACTAGATCGGATGGTGCTCGGCTTGTCGGCACAGTAGTTACCCGCAAAGACGCGGCCCCGGCGTAGCCGGCAATCTCCGCGATGGGATTTCGTTTGCCGACCGCCTGTGGGGCAGGTACATTTCCGCCATGGTCGACTTCGCCAATCCCCCTTCCGCCTTGGCCCCTGAGACCGCGGCGCCTCACGCCCGGCCGACGGTGCCCGAGTTCGAAATCGTCCCGCGTAAGGGCCTGATCCTGGTGGGCGGCGCGATGATCCTGCTGATCGTCGCGATCGCCGTCAACTCGCGTTGGCCGCTGCAGTTCCTGCACGTGGCCAGCGGGGCCGCCTGGACGATCATCGATCTCTTCCTGGGGCTCGTGCTCGGCCCGATCATCGGCCGTATGTCGATCCAGGCCCGGATCGAGTTCACGACCCGGCTGATGCCCAAGATGGTGCTGATCATGCCGACCGTGGTCACGCTCACGCTGGCCGCAGGCTGGCAGCTGGGGACCAAGCTCGGCGACGTGCAGAGCTCCTATCCGAACCACGCCTGGGTGGTGGCCAGCTTCGTGGTGGTCGGTGTTATGGCGGTGATCGCGCTCGGCCTGCTCGAGCCGGCCAACATCGCGGTCCTGTTCGAGCTCAAGAAGCCCAGACCCAACGGCGAGGTGATCGAGCGGCTCATGAAGCGCTTCATCTACGCCGCCGGGGTCCTCGGCGCGATGCAGATCGCCACGCTGGTGATAATGACCAAGCTGGCCGCCGGATGACCGAGCGTCGCCTGCCGCCGTTCACCGAGGTCGGCATGGCCTCGCTGGCACTGATCGTCGCCGGAGGCATCTATCTGTCGTCTCACCTGCCCCAGCACGTACCCCTCGGGCCCGCGATCGGGCTGCTGATCGCCTCGATCCTGCTGCTCGGCCTCAATCTGGCCTCGCTGACCCGGGTGCAGGGCTTCGCCTGGGCACGCTTCCGGCAAGTCGCCCGCTGGACGTTCTTGGCCTATCTGATCACCGCGGGACTGATCGAGTACGCCTTCTTGCGCGATCACATCAGCGGCGGCGCGCTCGTCGTGCTCACCCTCTCACTGCTCGTCTACGCGGTCCAGGTGCCGATGCTGATCAGCTTCACCGTGGCGCGCTTTGAGACCTCCGATTCACCGGCATTCGAGACCCCCGAGTCTCCCGCCGCACCCCGAGTCTGATTCCTTCTCACCCGGCGACGTACGGCCGCGGGCGGCTTGCTTGAGGCCAGCCGCACTCCTGGCTGTGACGGCGGCGAAGCCGAGGTCAGCGTCTCCGCCCCCCAACCCACGGCCGGAGCAGCGAGGCTAGAATCGGCCGCCAAGCGCCCGTAGCTCAGCTGGATAGAGCGTCGGTCTACGGAACCGAAGGTCACAGGTTCGAATCCTGTCGGGCGCGTTAGAAAGTCCCGCATATCGGGATTTTTTCTTTAGTCTGGCTAGGGGTCCGCCGCGCATGGTGGGCCGTGGTGGGGTCGCCGAGTCTAGGTGTCGCGCTGGAAATGCTCGTGGAGTTGGCGGACATGTACTGAGCATGAATCCCAATGCTGATCGGTCAGACGTCGCCGGCGCTGTGCGTCGCGAGCGGTTTGAGGTGTTGTATGCCAAGCACCACACTGTCTTGTCGCGTTATGTGTTGCGGCGGACCGACCGCGCCGACGATGCGGCCGATGTGGTTGCGGAGACGTTTCTCGTCGTTTGGCGTCGGCTTGACGATGCGCCCGTAGAGAACGTACACCTGTGGCTCTATGGGGTCGCCCGCCGCGTGCTCGCGAATCATCGCCGCAGTGAACGCCGTCGCAGTCAGCTTGCCGCTCAATTACAGAACGATCTTGGCGCCCGGGGTGCGGCCTCCTCCGGGCGAGAGATGTTCAGCGAGCTCGCCACCGCGTTTCGGTCGCTATCTGACGGCGACCGGGAGATCCTGGCGTTGGAGGGCTGGGAGCAACTCGACCCGGGGGAGATCGCCACGGTGCTGGGGTGCTCGCGCAACGCCGCCCGGATCCGGCTGCACCGAGCTCGACGGCGACTCCGAGGCGCGGTCGCCGCATCACGGAGCTCCACGCTGCAACCGCCACCGCACATCGCGGCCCCGGCGGGAGCGGCGGCTCCGACCAACGGATCCCGTTGCCCAACGCCCCGCTCCGACGCGCGACGGCGCCAGTCCCCGCTGGCCGCCGAGTTGATCCTCACACGAGATACCGGCGTGACGACAGGAGACATCTCATGATCCGGACCCCCCCGAAGAACACGATCAGCGTGCTCAACCCGATCAATGCACAGGACCCCATCGACGACGTGAGCAAGGAGACGTGGGACAACTTGGCCGAGGCGATCATGGCAACCCCGGCGACGCTCGCGCCCGGCTCGGCCGACTCAAGGTGCTCGGCCCGACTGTCGTCGATGGGCGTAAGGCGATCAAGCTCGTGCCGATCCACGGGCCCGGCGAATACGACGTCGCACCCGGCACCTACTACCCGATCAGGGAGATCCTCCAGGACACCCCGGGCTCGAAGGTGACCACCACCTGGAGCGAGTACCGCGTGGTTCCCGCAACGCCAGCCAACGAGCGGCTGCTGAGCCTGCCTGCCCGCCACCCCGGCGCGCGTATCGACCGCAGCCGCGCCGATTTTCTCGCCGCCTACGCCCGGCTCAGAAGGGGCGAGTGAGGGGCGGCCGTCCGGGCCAGTCACGC
>JBOGYN010000423.1:0-11935 GCA_050696855.1 Solirubrobacteraceae bacterium
GCGACGACGAGGACGCCGACTTCGAACCCGATGACGAGGACGACTCGGCCGCGGTCCCCAAGTGTGTCGTCATCGACGACAGCTTTGACTGGGAGGGAGACCGGCCCCCGAACGTGCCCTTCGCAGACACGATCATTTACGAGACCCACGTCAGGGGATTCACCAAGCGTCACCCCGAGGTCCGCGATGACCTGCGCGGCACCTACGCGGGTCTGGCCTCCGAGCCGGCCATCGAGTACCTCAAGGACCTCGGCGTGACCGCGGTCGAGCTGCTCCCCGTGCACCAGATCTGCGACGAGTCGTTCCTGTACGAGCGCGGCCTGTCCAACTACTGGGGCTACAGCACGATCGGCTATCTGGCCCCGCACTCCGAGTACGCCGCCACCGGCCGGCGCGGCGAGCAGGTGCTCGAATTCAAGGGCATGGTCAAGGCGCTGCATCAGCACGGAATCGAGGTCATTCTCGACGTGGTCTACAACCACACCGCGGAGGGCAACCACCTGGGGCCGATGCTGTCCTTCAAGGGCGTCGACAACACCGCTTACTACCGGCTGATGCCCGACGATCCGCGCTTCTATATGGATTTCACCGGGACCGGTAACTCGCTCAATCCGGTCCATCCGAGTGTCCTGCGGCTGATCATGGACTCGCTGCGCTACTTCGTGACCGAGTGCCACGTGGACGGTTTCCGCTTCGACCTCGCCTCGGCGCTGGCCCGCGAGCTCTATGACGTCGATCGCCTCTCGGCCTTCTTCGACACCATCCACCAGGACCCCGTCCTCTCCCAGGTCAAGCTGATCGCCGAGCCGTGGGATGTCGGACCGGGCGGCTACCAGGTCGGCAACTTCCCGATCCTGTGGTCCGAGTGGAACGGCGTCTACCGCGACTCGATGCGTGACTTCTGGCGGGCCAGCGCCAGCGTCGGTGAGTTTGCCCAGCGGCTGTCGGGCTCGGCGGACCTGTACGAGTCAGACGGCCGGGAACCCTTTGCCTCGATCAACTTCATCACCGCCCACGACGGCTTCAGCCTGCGTGACCTCGTCTCCTACAACGAGAAGCACAACGAGGCCAACCTCGAGGGCAACCAGGATGGGACCGATGACAACCGCTCGTGGAACTGCGGCGCCGAGGGCGAGACCGACGACCCCGGCATCCGCGACCTGCGGGCCCGCCAACAGCGCAACTTCCTCACCACCCTGTTCGTCTCCCAGGGAACGCCGATGCTGCTGGGCGGCGACGAGCTCAATCGCACCCAGGGCGGCAACAACAACGGCTGGTGTCAGGACTCGGAGATCTCCTGGTATGACTGGAGCGAAGACGCCGAGGCCGAGCGCATGCGGGTCTTCACCCAGCGCCTGATCCGCCTGCGCCGGGAGCACCCCACGTTCCGCCGCGAGAGCTTCCTACGCGGACAGTCGGTCAACGGCTCGCCGCTGCCCGACGTGTGGTGGTTTCGCGCCGACGGGCGCAAGATGACCAGCAAGGATTGGGAGCACGGCGAAGCGGTCCTGGGCATGTTCCTCAATGGTGAGGCGATCCTCAAGCCCGGTCCCAGGGGCGAAGCGATCGAGGACGACTCGTTTGTGCTGCTCTTCAACGCCCACGACGAGGACCGGCAGTTCAAGCTGCCCCGCCGGCGGATGGGCGTTCGCTGGGAGCTCGAGCTGTGCACAGCTGATCCCGGCGCGCGGCCGGGGAGCGCCAGCTACGAGGCGCAGGGCCTGATCAACGTCACCGCGCACTCGATCACGATCCTGAGGCGGGCGGCGTGAGCACGGGCTCCGGGCCGGCCGGCGAGGCCCGGCCGGTGCGGGCCACTTACCGCCTCCAGCTGACACCGGAGTTCGGCTTCGCCGCCGCGCGGGAGCTGATCCCCTATCTGCGTGACCTGGGTGTCTCGCACATCTACCTGTCTCCCTCGCTCCAGGCCCGGCCCGGCTCAACCCACGGCTACGACGTGATCGACCCGACCCGGATCTCGGCCGACCTCGGCGGGGAGACTGGCTTTCGCTCGCTGGCCGCTGCCGCCCACGGAGCGGGAATGGGGATCGTCCTCGATCTCGTTCCCAACCACATGGCCACCCACGAGGACAACCGCTTCTGGACCGACCCGGAGCTGCGCGAGCGCTTCTTCGACATCGACCCGGCGACCGGCGATCACCGTCGCTTCTTTGATATCGACGATCTCGCCGGCGTGCGCCAGGAGGACCCGTCGGTGTTCGAGGAGACCCACCGGCTCGTCCTGGGGCTGGTTCGGGAGGGCGTGATCGACGCCCTGCGCATCGATCATCCGGACGGAATGGCCGACCCGGCGCAGTACTTCGCCCGGCTGCGGGCGGGCGGTGCCGATGTGGTGTGGATCGAGAAGATCCTGAAGACCGGGGAGGGGCTCCGCGACTGGCCGGTCACCGGCACCGTCGGCTACGAGTTCCTCAACGCGATCTGCGGCCTGTTCGTGGATGACGACGCCGAGCCCGCGTTCACCGCCCTGTGGGAGTCGATCGCGGGCGAGCGCCACAGCTTTCAGGCCGTGGCCGCCGAGGCCAAGCGCGAGCAGGCCCAGGGACCCTTCCGGCGCGAGATCGAGCGCCTGGCCCGAACCGTGACCGACGACGAAGCGGGTACCGAGATCGAGACGGTGAGCGAGGACGGGATCAAGGTCGGGGTGAGCGCGCTGATCGGCGCGGTGGCGGCGATGCCGGTGTACCGCACGTATGTGGCGCCCGCCGAGGGACTGGTCACCGAGGCCGACCGGCGCGCGATCGACGAGGCGGGAATGCCGACTGCGGTGGCGCAGCGCTTGACGCTCGAGCGCCCCGCTCCCGCTGAATTCGTGACCCGCTTTCAGCAGACCACGCCGCCGGTGGTGGCCAAGGGGGTCGAGGACACCGCCTTCTACCGCTACGCGCGGCTGGTCGCCCTCAACGAGGTCGGCGGGGACCCGGGGCGATTCGGGGTCTCGGTGTCCGGCTTTCACCGGGCCTGCGCCGAGCGGGCGCGCCGCTTCCCGCAGGGGATGCTGACCACCAACACCCACGACACCAAGCGCAGCGCCGACGTCCGGGCGCGAATCGTCGCCTTGACCTGGATCCCCGACGAGTGGGAGCCCCGCGTGCGGGGGTGGATGGAGCTGACCAACCTCCTCTGCGAGGGCGCCCCCGATGACGTCGAGCGCTATTTCCTGTTTCAGACCCTGGTCGGAGCCTGGCCGATCGAGGTGCAGCGGATCGAGGGCTACATGGTCAAGGCGCTACGCGAGGCCAAGCGCAACAGCAACTGGATCGAGCCCAATCAGAGCTGGGAGGCTTCGGTATTGGCCTTCTGCCGCGCGCTCTACGAGTTTCGGCCGTTCCGGGATGACTTCGAGCGCTTCGTCGAGCGGGTGACGCCGCTGGGAGACCGGATCGCCCTCGGGATGCTGGCCCTGAAGCTGACCGCGCCCGGAGTTCCCGACATCTACCAGGGCGACGAGCTCGAGTTCCGGGCCCTGGTCGACCCCGACAACCGCCGAGCCGTCGATTGGGAGTGGCGTCAGGCGATGCTGGCCAGGCTCTCGGGTGGCTCACCTCCCGACGCCGCGACGATGAAGATGTGGCTGACCCGGCGGCTGCTGGCGCTGCGCATCCGCCGCCCCGAGGCGTTCGCCGGGGCCTACACGCGATTGTCCGCGGGCGAGCGGTGCGTGGCGTTCCGGCGCGGTGACGACGTGCTCGTGGCGGTCGCGGTCAGACCGCCCGCGGACGGCGGGGGCGGCAGCGATGCTCGCCCAGAGCAGGACGTGCTCGAGGGCGCGGCCGGCGAGTGGCAGGACGTTTTGGCCGGAGACGTGCGGACCCTCGGCGAGCAGGCGTCGCTCGATGACCTACTCGGCGAGCATGGGATCGCGGTCCTCGAGCGGCCCTGGGACTGACCTGGGCGCGTGACCGGTAGGGTCCGGAGGCGGTACATGCGCGTTCTGCTGATCTCCTGGGAGTACCCGCCGATCATCGAGGGCGGCCTCGCCCGTCACGTCCGCAAGCTCTCCGAGCACCTCGTGCAGGAGGGCGCGGAGGTCCACGTCCTGACCCGGGGTGGCGGTCGGCTGGCCGCGGTCGAAGACCGTCACGGGGTGATCGTGCACCGGCTCGAGGAGCCCCCCTTCCCCAAGGACGTCAAGGCGTTCGTGCGCTGGGTGGAGACGATGAACGAGGACATGCGCGAGTTGGGCCAGCAGATCGCCGACACGGTCTCCGTTGACCTGATCCACTCTCACGACTGGCTGGTCGCTGGCGCGGCCGAGCAGATCGCTCGGCGCGGCGGCCTGCCCTGGCTGACCACGGTCCACGCCACCGAGTACGGCCGCCACCAGGGCTGGGTCCAGAACTACCCCCAGTCCCACATCCACGCCGCCGAGCGCGACATGGTCCGCCGTGCCGATCACGTGATCACCTGCTCGCGCTACATGCGCAACCACGTGGCCAGCGTGTTCGGCGTGCCCCAGCGCAAGATCACCGCCATGCAGAACGGGATCGATCCGCGCGATCTCGAGCCGGTCGCACCCGACCTCGATCAGCTCCGGGCCCGCTACGCCAAGCCCGACGAGCGCCTGGTCCTGCTGGTCGGCCGGCTCGTCTACGAGAAGGGCTTTCACCTCGCGCTCGACGCGCTCGCCCCCGTGATCGCCAAGCTCGGCGGGGTGCGCTTCGTGGTCGCGGGCACGGGCACCGCCGAAGCCGAGCTGCGCCGCCAGGCCCGGCGGCTGGGCCTGCACCGCAAGGGCATGTTCCTGGGCTGGGTCGGGGACGACATGCTGCATTCGCTGTACCGGATCTCCGACCTGTGCATCGTGCCCTCGATCTATGAGCCGTTCGGGATCGTCGCCCTGGAGGCGATGGCCTCAGGGTGCCTGTGCGTGGTTGCTGACACGGGCGGCCTGCGCGAGGTGATCCCGGGCGACGGCACCGTCGGGCTGCGCTTTCCCTCCCGCGATTCGGCGGCCCTGGGCGAGATCGTCGAGCGGGTGCTGACCGACGACGAGACGCGCGCCCAGCTCGTGGCCGAGGCTCGCGAGCACGTGCTGCGCTTTGACTGGGGCGAAGTCGCCCGCCACACCCAGACCGTCTACGCCGAGCTGGTCGCGCCGGCACCGGCCCGACGGAGCTGATGGACGAGACGCCGACCAGCTATGTCCGTGAGCCCGTGGGTGCCCATCCGCCGATGGACTTCGAGGGGTACAAGTCGACGGCGCTGCGCCATCCCCGGCAGCCGCTGATCCGGCTGCCCCAGACGATCACTGAGATCACCGGGCCGCAGCTGGGCGACGTGCGGATCGCGCCGGGGGACGACGATCTCACCACCCAGCACGAGGACGCGCCGATCGGCGGGCGGATCATCGTCTTCGGCCACGTCTACGACACCGACGGCAAGCCGTTGCGCGACACGCTGGTCGAGGTCTGGCAGGCCAACGCCGCCGGGCGCTACCGCCATCGCTGGGATCGCTGGCCGGCGCCGCTGGACCCGAACTTCTCCGGCGCGGGGCGGTGCCTGACCGACAGCGAGGGCGGCTACCGGTTCACGACCGTCAAGCCGGGGCCGTACCCATGGGGCAACCATCACAACGCCTGGCGCCCGGCCCACATTCACTTCTCGCTGCTCGGCCGGGCGTTCACCCAGCGGCTGGTCACCCAGATGTACTTCCCGGGCGACCCGTTCTTTCCCTACGACCCGATTTTCAACTCGGTCCGCGACCCAGCGGCCCGCGAGCGCATGGTCTCGCGGTTCTCGATCCACACCACGGTCCCCAACTGGGCCGCCGCCTACGGCTTTGACATCTACCTGCGCGGCCCGGGCCAAACACCGTTTGAGGAGGCCTGGTGATCTTCGGAACCACGCCCTCCCAGACGGTCGGCCCCTACTTCGCGATCGGTCTGCCCTGGCCTGAGGGACCGTTCGCGGTCCCCGAGGGGACGCCGGGCGCGATCACGATCACCGGCACCGTCTTCGACGGCGCGGGGCTGCCCATGCCCGACTCACTGATCGAGACCTGGCAGGCCGACCCCGAGGGCCGCTTTGCCGACCTGCACGGCTACGGCGATCGGTCGGTGCTGGACGGCTTCCGCGGCTTTGCCCGCTCCGGCCTGAAGGACGGCGACGGGCGCTACGAGATCGTCACCGTCAAGCCCGGGCCGGTGCCGGGGCTGGGCGGCCGCTTCCAGGCCCCCCACATCGCGATCTCGGTCTTTGCCCGCGGCATGCTGCACCGCTGCGTCACCCGCCTGTACTTCCCGGACGAGGCCCAAGCCAACGCCGCCGATCCGATTCTCGCGCTGGTCCCCGAGGACCGGCGGCCAACCCTGATTGCCGAGGCGGTTCCCGGGGGTTACGCCTTCGATATCCACGTTCAGGGCGAGAACGAGACCATCTTCTTCGACCTCTAGCTAGGGACTCCCGAGACCATAGAGGTCGTAGGTGAGGGCCCCGGCGGCGAGCTGAGTGCGCGTTACGCGCTCGCGGTCGGCCCGCTCGCGCGCCGCGGCCAGCACCTCCTCGCCGCGCTCGCGGGCGACCACCGCCGCCCCGTCGGCGTCCAGCACGACGATGTCGCCCGGACGGATCGTGGCCCCGCCCATGTGCACCGGATCGCCGATCGAGCCCGCGGCCAGCTTGGCAGCGCCCTGGACCCGGACCCAGCGCGCCCAGATCGGTAGGCCGAGCTCGGCCAGCTCCACCCGGTCACGGACGGCGGCATCGATCAGCATGGCGGCGGCTCCGTGCGCCTGGGCCTGGGTGGCGAGCAGGTCTCCGACCAGTGCCACGGGGCGCGGCTCGGGCATGGTCAGCACCAGGACCTCGCCGGGTTGGACCTCGGCCATGACCGCATGGACGGCCAGATTGTCGTCCTGGCCGCAGCGGACCGTGCGGGCCGGGCCGGCCACTCGGGACCCCGGGACGACCTGCACCAGGTCAGCTTCGACATAACCGGCGCGGCCACCCGCCTCATACACGGTGGCCGAGCCCAGCGCGGCCAGCTCCTGGTAGAGGCGGGTCACGTCAGGAACATATCGGTTGGCAACCACGGTCGACCCGGGACTTGTCGAGCTGCTTTTCGCAGCCTATGCTTTCCTCATGCCGACTGGGCCTGAGGTCGGGGGCTTCAATGTTGTCGGACTCGCGTCCCTCTTGTTGCTGCTCGCAGTGGTCTTTTCTCCACTGCTCCTAGGTCGCTCCGCCTCTCCGCCTGACCCTCGAGATTCCGGCCCCGAGGACCGACCGGGGGGCGGCGAGCGGCGTCCGCCCAAGCTTCCCGAGCCCCCCTCCGGAGGGATCCCCTTGCCCGACGCCGTACCGGCGCGCATCCGGCTGCGCAGCCATCGTGATCCGGCCAACCGGCTCCAGCGCCGCCGACGGCCGGCTTGGCACCCCGGACGCGAACGGACGCCAACCGCGCCCCACGGCTAGGGCCACGAGCCGGAAGCGAGCCGGAAACACCGAGGGCCCGGCGCGCTGCGCCGGGCCCTCGAAAACAGCTGGCGTCAGGTGACGCGGCTTACATCATTCCCGACATGTCGGGCATGCCACCGCCGGCCGCGCCGCCGCCATCCTTCTCGGGCACCTCGGCCACGATGGCCTCGGTGGTGAGGATGTTCTTGGCGATCGAGGCGGCGTTCTGCAGCGCCGAGCGGGTGACCATCGCCGGGTCGATGATGCCGGCCTCGATCAGGTCGACGATCTCGCCGGTCGCGGCGTTGAGCCCGTGACCCTTCTTGGCCTTGCGGACGTCGTTGACGACGACCGAACCCTCGAGGCCGGCGTTCTCGGAGATCTGACGGAGCGGCTCCTCGAGCGCACGGAACACGATCTTCGCGCCCGTCTGCTCGTCGGGGAGCTCGATCAGGTCGATGTTGAGCGCCTTCTGGGCGACCAGCAGCGCGACGCCGCCGCCCGGCACGATGCCCTCCTCGAGGGCGGCGCGGGTGGCCTGCAGCGCGTCCTCGACGCGGTGCTTCTTCTCCTTCATCTCCGTCTCGGTGGCTGCGCCGACCTTGACGACGGCAACCCCGCCCGACAGCTTGGCGAGGCGCTCCTGGAGCTTCTCGCGGTCGAAGTCGGAATCGGTGTTCTCGATCTCGGACTTGATCTGGTTGATCCGGCCCTTGATCGCGTCGGACTCACCGGAGCCGTCCACGATCGTGGTCGTGTCCTTGGTGACCACCACGCGACGGGCGCGGCCGAGCTGCGAGAGCTGGGTGTTCTCGAGCTTGAGACCCATCTCCTCGGTGATCACTTCGCCGCCGGCCAGGATCGAGATGTCCTCGAGCATCCGCTTGCGGCGATCGCCAAAGCCCGGCGCCTTGACGGCCACGCCCGTGAACGTGCCACGGAGCTTGTTCACGACGAGCGTCGCGAGGGACTCACCCTCGACATCCTCGGCGATGATCAGCAGTGGACGACCCGACTGGATGACCTGCTCGAGCACGGGCAGGACGTCGCGGACGGAGCCGATCTTGGAGTTGGCGATGAGGATGTAGGGGTCCTCGAGCACCGCTTCCATGCGCTCCTGGTCGGTGACCATGTAGGGCGAGATGTAGCCCTTGTCGAACTGCATGCCCTCGGTGAACTCGAGGTCCATGCCGAACGTCTGGCCCTCTTCGACGTTGACCACGCCGTCCTTGCCGACCTTGTCGATGGCGTCGGCGATCACGTCGCCGATCTCATCGTCGCCGGCGGAAATGGTTGCGACGCGCGCAATCTGATCCTTACCGGAGATCTCCTTGGACTGCGACTCGATGTTCTTGACCACCTGGTCGACGGCCTGCTCGATGCCGCGCTTGAGCGCCAGCGGGTTGGCACCGGCGGCCACGTTCTTCAGGCCCTGGCGAACAATCGCCTGGGCGAGCACGGTCGCCGTAGTGGTGCCGTCTCCGGCCACGTCATTGGTCGCCGTGGCGACTTCGCGGACGAGCTGGGCGCCCTGGTTCTGGAAGACGTCCTCGACCTCGATCTCCCGGGCGATGGTGACGCCGTCGTTGGTGATCGTCGGGGCGCCGAACTTCTTGTCGAGCACCACGTAACGGCCGCGCGGGCCGAGCGTGACCTTGACCGCGTTGGCTACCGCGTCGACGCCCTGTTCGAGCGCCTTGCGGGCCTCCGCTTCGTACTTAAGTTCCTTATGTGCCATGTGTTTCTGGTTCTCCTAGGAAGTGTCTTACTGGACCTTGGCGAGCACGTCGGACTCGCGGAGGACGAGCAATTCCTCGCCGTCCACCTTGATCTCGGTGCCGCCGTACTTGCTGTAGAGGACCTCGTCGCCCTCGGCGACATCGAGCGGCGTGCGCTTGCCCGTGTCCTCATTGACCTTGCCGTCGCCGACGGCGAGGACCTTGCCCTTCTGGGGCTTTTCCTTGGCGGTATCGGGCAGGACGATGCCACTCGCGGTGGTCTCCTCCTCCTCGATGGCCCGTACGATCAGGCGATCGCCGAGGGGCTTGAGCTTCATGTGATCCGACCTCCGGTTGATGTTGCTAAGCGATGGCTTGGCACTCGCGTACACAGAGTGCCAGCGCTTGCGTGACTATAGCTTGCCGTGACCGCTAATCAAGGCCAACTTGGCACTCTCATGTTAAGAGTGCCAGCGGAAGGTCAGTGCGTGAGGCCGAGATAGGCGTGGAGCAGCGGGTCGCCGACGAACGCCGCCACCACGCCGCCCACGGCCAGATAAGGCCCGAACGGAAGGGCGGTCTTGCGCGCCTCCTTGACCCCCTTGCGACCGGCGATCAGCACGCCGGTGAGCACGTTGCCGAGCAGCGCGACGACCAGGGCCAGGACCACGGAGCGCCCCAGGCACAGCCCCATGACGGCGAGCAGCTTGACGTCCCCCATGCCCATGCCGGCCGGGTAGGCCAGCGCGGTGATGAGGATGAACCCGCCCGCGATCGCCGCCCACAGCAGGCGGCGGGGCTCACCGCCGGCGTCCACCGCCAGTCCCAGGACCAGCGCGGCCAGCGCCGCGGGTCCCGTGATCCGGTTGGGAATGATGCGCTGCTCGAGGTCGATCAGCGCGCAGGGCACGAGAACGAGAATCAGCAGGCCCCGCAGAACCGCCGCCCCCACCGAGTCCTGAACCGCGGCGACGGCCACGGTGAGCAGCGCGGTGGCGACGATCACGGCCGGCGAGCGCAGGCGAGCCGAGACAGCGGGGGTGAGTTGCAGAGTCGACATGGCTGGAGGCTGATCGCGCGCGCGCCGCGGCGCTCCGATGGTTATCGGCGCCAAGCCTCGAGTCCCTTAGTCCCTCAGTCCCGCAGTCCCTGGTCGCAGGGGACGCATTGGCCTCGGTACGCTGCGCTCGATGCCAGCCGAGCTCGAGGAGCGCTTCGCCGGTCTGCCCGTCACCGAGCCCGGTGACGGACTAGTGGTGGTGGAGGCTCAGACCCACCGGGCACGCCGGCGCGGCCTCGCCCGTCTGGATGCGCTTGACGCCCGTCATGGCCTGCACATCCCGCAGACGCCGAGCGTGCACACGTTCGGGATGCGCTTCGCGCTGGATCTGATCTGGCTCGACGGCCAGGGCCAAACCGTCCGGGTCGATCGCGACGTGCCCCCCCGGCGCATGCGCCTGTGCCTGCGGGCACGCTCCGTGGTCGAGACCACCGCCGGTCAGGCCGATGCGTTCCTGGCCGCGGGCGTCGGCCGAGCGGGCGCCACGAGTGTGCGGCAGAGCTAGTTCCGGGCGCCGCCGAGACCGTGAATGCGGTCGCGGAGTTGCTCGGGCGGTTGCTCGATGATCTGCGAGAAGCGGACCACGGTCACGGTGTCGTCGCGGTCGACCTTGCGGCCGTAGATCTGTTCGAGGAAGTGGATCATCTCGTCCACCCGCCGGAACTCGGGGTTGTCGTGCTCGATTTCCCGGGGTGATAGGTCGCGGATCCGCTTGACCTCCACCTGGTCGATCACGGCGTGGAAGATCTTCTCCCGGGGGGAGTGCTGGTAGCCGATCGTGACCAGCACGCACTCGTTCTTGCGGTACTTGTGGGACTTGTCACCGAGGCGGATCGTCGCCGTCTTGCGACCCCGGCGCAGCTGATCACCGAACACTGAGGAATAGAAATTGAGCACCCGCATGGCTTCGGCAGCCTATCGATCCGGGACTGTCCGCGACAACGCGCGGCGCACCATCTCGCGCTCCCCTTCGTAGGTGAGGGCGCGGACCGCCTCGGCGAGCGGCATCCAGCGAGCCTCCTCGATCTCGTGATCGTGGTCGGCCACATCTCCCGAGCGGTACTGGAAGAGGTAAAAGCGCACCCGCTTGGCGATCGGCCGCCCCCGGCGCTCGTAGCGGTAGTCCACCTCGCCGAGCTCGCCGATCAGCTCGGCGGTGACCCCGGCCTCCTCGGCCACCTCCCGGGTGGCGGCCTGCTCGGCGGTCTCGTCGTGGTCCAGATGTCCCTTGGGCAGGGCCAGCACGCGGTGGCCCCCGGCGGCGCGCTTGACGGGGACGATGACCACCACCCGGTCGCCGTCGATGACCACGCCGCCGGCCGAGAACTCATCCGGTGCCCGGCTGCGCTCAGAAGACATAGCGCTCCAGCGCGGTGGGGTCGTGCACAGTCAGTTTCCCGCGGCCCTGGGTGATGACGCCGGCGCGCTCGAGCACGGCGAGAAACCGGCTTGCCGACTCACGTGAGGAGCCGGCCAGTTGGGCGAGGTCGGCCTGGGTGGCAGTGATCAGCACGTCACCGTCCTGGGCACCTTCGGCGCGCGCGGTGCCAACCAGCTCGGCCAGGACCGACGCGACCCGGCTCTGCACGGTCTGGAACGACTGGCTGGTCAGCCGCTCGTTGGTCTCCCGCAGCCGGCGGCTGAGGGCGGCCAGCAGCTTGACCGCGATGTCGCCGTGGTCGCGCAGAAGCCGGCGCATGTCCCCAGCCAGGATCGCCACCACCTCTGAGTCCTCGAG
>JBOGYN010000424.1:0-12733 GCA_050696855.1 Solirubrobacteraceae bacterium
GCTCAGGGCGGGGCATGTGGGCAGGGTGAAGCTAGATGAAGTCAGTGAACGGGAATGGGTCCGGCGTGCTCGTCGGCTACCCCGAGCGAGACGACATCTTGCACCGCGGCGAGGTTGTCGCGCTCCCGGGCGGCCTCGATCTCGGCCTCGAGCTCGGGGCGGAACTTGGCCACCATCGAGCCGATCGGCATCGCCATCGCGTCCCCCAGCACACACAGGCAGTTGCCGATGATCTGCTCCTGGATCGAGGCCATGATGTCGAGGTCCATCGGCGTCGCCTCGCCCGTGTAGATCCGCGCCAGCATCTTGTGGGTCCAGTTGGTCCCCTCGCGGCAGGGGACGCATTTGCCGCAGGACTCGTGGGCGTAGAACTTGGCCAGCTTGAACGCGGTGTCGAGCACGCGGCGCGACTCGTCGGCGACGATGATCGCGCCTGAGCCGAGCATCGTGCCCGCCTTGGCGAGGCTGTCGAAGTCGTACGGGACGTCGAGGTCGTCCTTGGTCAGCACCGGCGAACTCGATCCGCCCGGGAACCAGAACTTGATCTCCTTGCCGCCCGGCGGTCCTCCGGCCAGGTCGTAGATGATTTCGCGGGAGGGGATCCCGAGCTCGATCTCGTAGTTGCCGGGACGTTTGACGTCACCGGAGATCGAGACCAGTTTGGTCCCGGTGGAGGTCGCGGTGCCGATCTTGGCGTACTCGGCCGCACCCATCTGGATGATGTGCGGCACCGTGGCCAGGGTCTCGACGTTGTTGATCAGCGTCGGACCGTGGTACAGGCCCTCGATCGCCGGGAAGGGCGGCTTCAGGCGCGGGTTGCCGCGCTTGCCCTCCAGCGAGTCGAGCAGCCCGGTCTCCTCGCCGCAGATGTAGGCCCCGGCCCCGCGGTGCAGGACGAGCGGTAGCTCGATTCCGGTGCCGAGGATGTTCTCGCCCACGTAGCCGGCGGCGTGCGCCTCGGCGATCGCCGCCTCGAGGATGTCGGCCTGGTGCTGATACTCACCCCGGATGTAGACGAAGGCGCGGTCGATCTCGCCCGCAAAGCAGGCAATCACGATTCCCTCGATCAGCATGTGGGGGCTCTTCTGGATCAGCTCGCGGTCTTTGAACGTGCCGGGCTCGGACTCGTCGGCGTTGCAGACCAGGTACTTGACCATGTCGCCGTGGGGCAGGAACGACACCTTCTTGCCCATCTGGAAGCCGGCGCCGCCCCGGCCGCGGATGCCCGACTCCATGATCTCGGAGAGAACGTCTCCGCGGTCCATGCCCAGCACCTTGCGCAGCGCTTGATAGCCGCCCCGCCGCTCGTAGACCTCGAGCGTGTTCAGCCCCGGCTCATCGATCCGGTCAAAGAGGATCTTGCGCATCAGCTCTCTCCCTGCGGTGGGCCGCCGGCGCCCGCCTCGACGCCGGGGTCGACACAGCGGCGAAAGCGCAGCTGCTTGGCCTCCAGCACCGGGCGGCCGTCGCGCAGGTCGGCGACGATCTGTTCGGCGTCGGCGGGCTGCAGCGGACCTATGTACTCGCCGTCGACCGAGGCCATCGGCGCGATGTCGCACGCCCCCAGGCATTCGAACGAGCGCACGTGCAGATCGTCGGCTCCGGCGGCGGCCGAGACCATGGCATCGAACAGCTCGTCGGCGCCGAGCAGCGAGCATGAGATGTTCGTGCACACATAGACGTCGTGGTGCTCGGGGCGGGGGGTGAGTTCGAGCATGTCGTAGAAGCTCGCCACCGACATGAGATAGGCCGGGGTCAGCTCCATCACGGTCGCGACCTGCGCGATCGCCTCCGGTGAGCACCAGCCGTGCACCCGCTGGGCGGCATGCAGGGCGGGAATCGCCGCCGAGCGCCGCTCGGGGTACTTGGCCATCGCCGCCTCGATCTCGGCCCGCAGCCGCGCCGGCACCGTCGTAGTGGCCGGGTCGGGGATGACCGCGGGAGCTTTGGTCAGGTCAACGGCGTCGTCCCAGCCCGGGACGCGCGAGCCGTGGCCGAAACGCGGAACAGCATATCCCCGGCCACCCGTCATCGATCGATTCCGCCCAGGATCGGGTCGAGCATCGCCAGGGTGGCGATCAGATCGGCGATGTAGGAGTCCTTGACCATCGGCGCCAGCGCCTGCAGGTTGACGAAGCTCGGGTCGCGCATGTGCACCCGGGCGGGCTTGGCCGAGCCGTCGGCCCGCACGAAGCAGCCCAGCTCGCCGCGTGGGCTCTCGATCGGGTAATAGCTCTCCCCGGGTGGGACCCGGAACCCCTCGGTGACGAGCTTGAAGTGGTGGATCAGCGCCTCCATGCTGGTCGCGAGCTCGTGCCGCGGGGGCAGAGCGACCTTGCGGTCCGGGGTGATGAACGGCCCCTCGGGTAAGCCGTCGAGCGCTTGCCTGATGATCTTCACCGACTCATAGAGCTCGGCGTGGCGGACGCGGTAGCGATCGTAGTTGTCGCCCACCGTGCCGACCGGGATTTTGAAGTCGAAGTGGTCGTAGCTCGAGTAGGGCGCTGCCTTGCGCAGGTCCCAGGGGTTTCCGGACGCACGCAACAGCGGCCCGGTGACCCCGAGCTCGAGCAGCGTGGCCTCGTCCAGCGGGCAGGTCCCGCGCAGGCGCTCGAGCACGATCTGGTTCTTCTCGAGCAGGTCGGCGTACTGGTCGGCCCGGATCGGCATCTCGTCCAGGAACTTGCGCAGCTTGGCGGCAAAGCCCGAGGGGATGTCCTCGATCACGCCCCCGACCTGGAAGTAGCGGGTGTGCATCCGCTGGCCCGATGACATCTCGAACAGATCAAGGATCGTCTCGCGCTCGCGAAACGCGTACCAGAACATCGAGATCGCCCCCAGGTCGAGCATGCTCGTGCCCAGCCAGACCAGGTGCGACATGAGCCGGTTGAGCTCGAGGTGGATCACGCGTAAATACTGTGCCCGCCCGGGCACCTCGACGCCGAGCAGCTCCTCGACGGCGCCGCAGAAGGCCATCGCGTTGAAGTAATAGCTGACGTAGTCCATCCGCTCGACGACCGGGATGACCTTCCAGTACGCCTTGTCTTCGGCCGTCTTCTCGATCCCGGTGTGGACATAGCCGATGATCGGCTTGATGTCGCGCACCACCTCGCCCTCGAGCGTGGTGATCAGCCGCAGCACCCCGTGGGTGGCCGGGTGGTGGGGACCGATGTTGAGCGTCAGCAGCTCGTGGCTCTCGCCCTCCCCGCTCTCGCCCTCCGGGCGTGCGATCGGCTCGGACGAGAGGGTGATCGACTCCTCGCGCTTACGGTAATCGCTGTCTACTGCCATTAGCCGTAGCCCTCTTCGTTGTACGTGAAGAGGACCGGCTCGCCGCCGACCGGGAAATCGCGGCGCTGGGGAAAGCCCTGGTAGTCCTCGGGCATGAGGATCCGGCGCGGATCAGGGTGGCCTTCGAACTCGACCCCGAACATGTCGTAGACCTCGCGCTCGGGATGGTTGGCGCCCGGGAATAGCCCGACCACCGTCGGAACCCGGGGCGCGTCGATGGAGACCCGCACTCGTACAGTAATTCGATCGACATTGTGCATGTCGAGCAGCTCGTAGAGCACGCCTAAACGCGGCTCCGCGGGGTAGTAATCGACCCCGTGCAGGCTGGCCAGGAACGTGTAGCCCTTGCCGTGCAACGCGGTGAGGATCTCGACCACATGCTCGGGATGCACATCGATCGTGGCGCGCCCACGGTGAAAATCTGTACCGAGAACGGACTCTGCGTTGGTCTCGCGGAGCTCGTGGGCGGCGAGCTCGAGACCGGTCGCGTCAGGCACCGGCGGTGTCCCCCCCGGGAAACACGTTGATCGCGCTGTCCGTCGCCGCTTTGGTCTCGGGCAGGACTTCCTCGGTCCCGACGGCGTCGTAGCGCTCGCGCCACCCGTCGGGCTCGTTGCCGTGGACCTTGTCGCGCAGGCGCAGGATGCCGTGGGCCAGGGCCTCGGGTCGAGGCGGGCAGCCGGGGACGTGGACATCGATGGGCATGAACTTGTCCGAGGGGACCAGCGCGTAGTTGTTGAAGACGCCCATCGAGGAGCAGCAGGCGCCCATCGAGATCGCCCACTTGGGATCGAGCATCTGGTCATAGAGGCGGCGCACGACCGGGGCCATCTTGGTCGACACCCGGCCCGAGAGGATGATCAAGTCAGCCTGACGCGGCGAGGCCCGCATGGCCTCAAAGCCAAAGCGGGCGATATCGACGCGGGCGGCGACGATCGACATCATCTCGATCGCGCAGCAGGCTAGCCCGAAGGTGAGCGGGAAGAACGAGTTGCCGCGCGCCCAGGCTACGGCCTTGTCCATCGTGGTCGTGAGCACGGCCTGCTCGACGTAGCGTTCGAGCGCCTCGCCTTCGAGGTCGCCGTTGAGCATGTCGCGCGCCGTGAGCTGGCGCGAGCGGAACTCAGAGGGCGCCCGGGCGCCCAGCGGCTCGCGCTTTATCTCCATTCCAGGGCTCCTCGCCGCCACACGTAGACGAAGGCGACCATCAACAGGGCCACGAACACGATCGTCTCGGTGAGTGCGAAGGTCCCAAAGGCGCGAAGCTGGACAGCGATCGGGTAGATGAAGATCACCTCGATATCGAAGAGGATGAACAGCATCGCGATCAGGTAGAAGCTGATCCCGAAGCGAAAGCCGCGCTGAATCTCCGACGGGAGACCGCATTCGTACGGTGTGTCCTTGCTCCGGTTGGGCCGCCGGTGGCCGAAGAGCAGGTTCAGAACTGAGAACAGCGCCCCGATCAGCCCCCCAAGAAGCAGAAACACAATCGCCGGCAAATAGCTCCGAAGCACGACGACGACTTATATCACCGATGACTCTCGGCTTGTAACAACTTGTTACTTAGTGCCAAATGCGGCAAGTGACTCCCGTGCCAAAGTGGACACAATCCCGACCATGACGTCGCGTTCGGGAGCGCCTAACCGATGACCATCGTTCACCTCGTCGTCGGCGTGGCCTCGATCGCGTTGATGAGCGCGGCGGCTCTGTGGGGCGCCTGGTGCTGGTACCGGGTCCGGGCGAGCCCGCTGTTCTGGACGCTGTTGCGCACGGCGCAGGGAGTGGTGGTACTCCAGGTCGCCCTCGGCGGAGTGCTCCTCCTGCTCGGCAAGACGGAGTCCAGCCTGCATCTGGTCTACGGGTTGCTGCCGCTTCTGGTCTCCTTCATGGGCGAGCAGCTGCGCATCGCGTCGGCCCAGATGGTGCTCGACTCACGCGGGCACGAATCCGCGGCCGAGGTGGGTCGGCTCGCCGAGGATGAACAGCAAGTCGTGGTCCTCTCGATCGTCCAGCGCGAGCTGGGCGTGATGGTGCTGGCCGCGGCCGTCATCGTCGTCCTGCTGGCGCGTGCGGCCGGCACCGCCCCGTGACGCTCGATCAGGCCAGCGGGAGCACGTGGTACCGGCCCGAGTACCAGAGCAGCGGCTCGCCGCCCCCCAGTCCCATCGATGTCACCTCACCGATCGCGATCGTGTGGTCACCGCCGGCGATCAGCTCGCGCAGCTCACAAACCGCCCAGGCCAGCGAGCCATCGATCACCGGCACGCCGTCCTCGAGTCGGTGCGCGACGCTTTCCAGCTTCTCGGACTCGGGCAGCTTGGAGGCGAACACTCCGGCCAGGTCGGCCTGATCGGCGGCCAGCAGGTTGACGGCAAAGCGCCCGGCGTCCCGGACGATCGGCAGCGTGCGGGCCCGGTTCTCAAAGCAGACGAGGGCCAGCAGCGGCTCCAGGGACAGCGAGCAGAGCGCGTTGGCTGTCATCCCGCCCGCGCCCGAGGGCCCGGCACTGGTGACCACGGCCACGCCGGTGGCAAACCGGCCGAACACCTCGCGGAACAGCTCGGAGTCGGGCGGGGAGGTCGGCATCGCTGGCTTTATAGCGCTCGCTCGCCCCGCGTCAGAAGCAGATACCCCGGCGCCGACACCTCTGGTTGCCGCCGTAGGAGGACGAACGCGATGTGTAAGTCGTGGCGAACGTCACACAGCCGACGCCGGGGTGATGGGGGTTTCGCCGTCCCCGGCCGCCCTCCTTCCCGGCGCCGAAAACCCGGTTGGTCTCGACCGGGCCGGCGCCGGCCCGCACGCTCACCGTGTGACCTCGAGGGTCCCGTAGGCACCGAGGGCTTGGTCAGAGAGGACCGTCGAGGCCATCTGGTATTTGCCCGGGGCCAGGGTGGCGATCAGTTCGGTGGTCTGGCCGGGCGGGATCGGCTGAGTGGACGCCTGCGAGAGTCCGTTGTAGGTGATGACCAGATTGTGGTTGAGACGCCCGAAGTTGTGGACGAAGATCGTCACGGTGCCGGCCCGGGCCTGCACGTCCTGAGGCGCCACGTGGTACTCGGTGAGGGCAACCTGGAGCGTCCCGTCGTGGCCGACGCGGGTCGTCTTGCCGCAGGCGCAGAGCAGCGCGCCGAACGGGAGCAGTGCCGTCACGAGCACGGCCAGGGGGGTTCGGGGTGGCTGGGTGGGAATCGCGATCCGATTATGATCTGCGCCCGAATGAGTCGGTGGCTAAGGGTCCTTGTCCTCTCCGGTGCGGCCGTCGCGGTCGCTGCTGGCGCCGCTGCCTGTGGCACCGAGCACATCACTGTCCCGAAGACCAAGGCCAACGCGGCGGTCTACCGGGGAGCGGTGCTGTTCTCGCAGCGCTGCTCGGGCTGCCACACCCTGAGTTACGCCGGAACCCACGGCTCGGCTCCCAACGTCCGCACCGCGCAGGCCAACAACGGTCCCAACTTCAACGTCCGTTGCGAGCGTCCGGTCACCCGCGTCCTCTACGCGATCGAGAACGGCGGGTTCTCGGGGGCCTACATGCCCCAGAACGTCGTCGTCGGCCAAGACGCGGTCAGCGTGGCCAAGTTCGTCTCCACCTACGCGGGAACGCTCGCGCCCAAGCTGACCGGAGTCACGCGTTGCCAGCAGCAGCCAGTCGGAACCCTGCCCACGGCGACCAGCAGCGCGCTCAGCGCCGGGCCGACCACGAGCACCGCATCGAGCACGACCGCCGCATCGAGCACGAGCGCGACGCCTGCGACGCCGTCGGCCAAGAAGAAGCCGGCGAAGCACAAGCACAAGCGCAAGCGCGCGCACGCGTAGCGGGGGGCGCGCGTTCTCGATATCAGGCTGATCCGCCGCGAGCCAGACGCCGTGCGCACGGCGCTGGCTCGGCGTGGCGTCGCTGCCGCCGAGGCCGTCGACCGCCTGCTTGCGCTCGACGAGCGCTGGCGCGGGCTCACCACCGAGCTCGAGGCGCTGCGCGCCGAACAGAACCAGGCCAGCCGCGCGCTGAAGGGCGCGCCCACCGACACCCAGCGGGCGCAGCTCGCCGAGCTCGCCGGCCGGGGCCGCTCGCTCAGCGATGAGGAGTCCCGCCTGCGGGGGCGGCGCGACCAGGTGCTCGCCGGCCTGCCCAACCTCCCGTCCGAGCAGGCTCCGCCCCAGGACGAGGTCTTGCGCGAGGTCGGCGAGGGGGCCAAGACGGGCCGCGACCACCTCGAGTTGGCCGGGGAGATGATCGACATGGAGCGCGGCGTGCGGCTCTCGGGCTCGCGGTTTGCCTACCTCCGCGGTCCTCTGGTGATGCTCGAGCTGGCGCTGGTCCAGTACGCGCTGCGCAAGCTCAGCGCCGAGGGCTTTGAGCCGGTGATCCCGCCGGTGCTCGTCCGAGAGGGGGCTCTGTTCGGAACCGGGTACCTGCCCGACACCGAGCAGCAGATCTATCACCTCCCCGACGACGACCTCTACCTGGCCGGGACCTCAGAGGTGGCCCTGGCCTCCCTGCACCGCGGCGAGATGCTCGCCGCCGACGAGCTCCCGCGGCGCTACGCCGGCTTCTCGAGCTGCTTTCGACGCGAGGCGGGGGCGGCGGGCAAGGACACGCGGGGGATCTTCCGCGTGCACCAGTTCGACAAGGTCGAGATGTTCAGCTTCGTCGCGCCTGATCAGGGCGAGGCCGAGCACGAGCGGCTGCTGGCGATCGAGGAGTCGATCATGCGGGAACTCGAGATCCCCTACCGCGTGGTGGCGATCGCGGTTGACGACCTCGGCGCCTCGGCGGCCATGAAGTACGACCTCGAAGCCTGGCTGCCCGGCCAGGGGCGCTACCGGGAGCTGACCTCGTGCTCGAACACGACCGACTTCCAGGCGCGGCGCCTCGACGTTCGCTACCGAGGCGGGGACGGCAAGCCCACCACCGTCCACACGCTCAACGGCACCGCCGTCGCGGTGGGGCGCACGATCATCGCCCTACTCGAGAACGGGCAGCAGGAAGACGGTTCGGTCGTGCTACCCGAGGTGCTCACCACGCTCGGCGGGCCGGCCCAACTCTCAGCAGCGGCGGGCTAAACCACGCCGTCTGGCGCGGCTGAGCGGCGGCGGGCTAAACCAAGCCGCTTAGCGCGGCTCGACTACGCGCAGCGGGCGCGGCGCGCTGTCCTCGAGCACGATCAGAGCCGCGCGCGGCGGTCCGCAGGTGGCGATCCGGGCCCGCATGCGGACACCGAACGTGTTCCACGGCCGGACGACCCGGCGAGCCGTGTCAGGATCCTGACCGTCGGCGGCCTGGGCGATCGCGGCCGCAAAACCTATCTGTCCCTGCGCCTCGGCGTCGGCCGGCACCAGCAGCTCGGCGACCGGCTTGTCGACGGCCAGCTCCTCGGTCATGCCCAGGAACGTCTGAGCCTCCTTGGACATGGCCTGGACGAGCAGCGAGGAGTCCACCACGAGGAAGGCATCGCGGCCGGTCGGGATCGCGTCCTCGCGCGCTTCGAGCAGGACACCGAGTCCGCACGAAGGGCAGACGCGGTGGTTGGGCGGTGGAGCTCCCCCATGGGGAGACGGCGCGGCGCAGTGCCCGCAGAACCACGACCATGGAACCTCATGGCCGAGGCCACCTTCTACGAGTCTGAGTGCGGGTCTTTCTGTCACCGGCGTTCCGTGCTTGGACTTGGTCCCCTACGCCCAAGCTCCTCCATCCGTGGATACTACGAAACGGTTGCCCTTGGCGCAAGAAGATTAAACCGGTGTATCGGCACGAGCAGGGGTTTCCTTGACGGAGAGGGGGGGATTCGAACCCCCGAACGAGGTTAACCCCCGTTACGCGATTTCCAGTCGCGCCCATTCAACCGCTCTGGCACCTCTCCAGGGCCGCGGTTAGCGTAGCGACGCCTGCTCCTCAGCGACCCCAGGGGAAATGGGTCAGAGCTGCCAGCGGCCTTCGCGCAGAAGCGGGATCTCACGACCGTCGCGCTGGACCCCGGTCACGGCGACGGCGTCGTTGCCGATCATGAAGTCGACGTGGATTTCGCTCGCGTTGACGCGGTCCAACTCGGCTGGCTCTCGGACGCCGAGCTCGTAGCCCTGGCCGAGGGCGATGTGGCTGGCCGCGTTCTCGTCGATCAAGGTGTCGTAGAAGACGGTGTCCAGGGGGCCGATCCGGCCTTCGCGATCGACCAGGGCCACCTCGCCCAGCCGCGCTGCGCCCGGGTCATGCTCACTGAGCCCGCGCAGCACCTCGACTCCCTCATCGGCCTCGATCGAGACCGCTCGGCCCGCCTCGAAGCGGACCTTGAGCCCGCTCACGGTGGTCCCCGAGGTGAAGAGCGGCTTGGTGGCGGTCACGTATCCGTCCACCCGCTCGGGATCGGGGGTCGTGAACACTTCCTCGGTGGGGATGTTCGGTGCGTGGACGATCCCGTCCACGGTCTCAAAGCGCGCTGCGCACCAGTGTCCGCTGGGGAGCAGGCCGACCGTGAGATCGGTCCCCGGCCCTGAGAAGCGCAGCGCGTCCAGGACGAGGTCATCGAGCTTCACGGTCGTCGCGGTCAGGGCATCCAAGCGCTCGTTCCAGGCCTGGATCGGATCGGGTTCATCCAGCCGGCAGATGTGAACGACGTCGCTCCAAAGCCGATCCAGCGCCTGGGCCGGCTCGAGTTCGGGGTAGACCAGGTGGGCCCACGCCGGCGTGGGACACGGGGCTGCGGTCCAGTTGGTGGTGGCATCGTCGATCACCTGCATCGACTCGGGCAGCGAAGGCAGCGTGTCGCGACTGAGCAGCTTGGGGTCGATGCCGTCCATGATCAGGGGCGCCACCGGACCCGTCAGCGCCACCCGCGCGCAGCGATGTTCACCCAGCGCTCGCGCCCGGGCCCCGAGCCAGGGCGGGACGAAGTGCAGGGTCTCGGGGTCGGCGTGCAGCGCCCGGGCGCGCTTGAAGTGGACGTCGAAGACGCTCAGATCGACGAACAGCGCGCCGTGCGCGTACGCCGACTCGGCGATCGCACGCGCGAGCTGCTCCTTGCCGGGTTCGGAGGAGAGGGCCAAGATCTGGCCGGGCTGGAGGTTGGCTCCGAACGCCACCACCAGTTCGGCGAGGGCGGCGATGTGGTCGCGATGGTTGGTCGTCAGCTCGGTCACGGGAACTCCGTTTGCGGAGCTCATCCTAAGTTAGGCGAGGTTTGTGGAGTAATGAGGATTCCTGGGTTCAGGATTCCGGCCGGATCCACGGTCGCCTTGACGGCCTGGAGAACCCGCATCCCCAGCCCGATCTCGCGCTCGAGCCATTCCCGATGATCGCGTCCGACGCCATGGTGGTGGGTGATCGAGCCGCCGGCGGCGAGGATCGCGTCGCTGGCCGCCCGTTTAGCCAGTCGCCACTGCGCGGCCGGATCACGGAGCTGCGCGCACGCGATCGTGAAGTACAGCGAAGCACCGGCTGGATATACGTGGGAGATGTGGCAGAGGATGACCGGGGGCGTGCCCTGTTCAGTCAAGGCGTCGCGCAACGCTCCGCGCGCGGCGTCGTACAGGCCGCGGACCGAGCTCCAGAAGGTGACTGTCTCGAGCGTCTCGACCAGCGCCCCGGCGTCGAGCAGGGCGTCGCGCAGGTAGGGGCCGGCAAACCGACCGTGCGCCCAGCCCGCACCCGCGCCGTCGACCGGGGTGGCCTGCGCGGCCTCGAGTACCCGCGAAGCTGCTGACCGGGTCGTCTGCACCGCCTCCTCGGTCCCCTCGTAGCCGATGATCGCCAGACAGCCCCCTTCGCCACCGTGCCCCAGCTCGTCCGGACGGGCGAGCCCCAGGGCGGTCTCGGCTTCGTCGGAGAGGCGCAACACGGTCGGCCGAGGACCGTCCTGGATCAGCCGACGAACGGTGGCGAGCCCGCTCTCGAAGTCGGGCAGCCTCCAGCCGTCGTAGCGACGCCGCTCGGGCGCAGGCCGGACCCCAACGGTCAGCTCGGTGATCACCCCCAGCGCCCCTTCAGACCCGAGGACGAGCTGGCGCAGGTCGGGTCCGGCGGCTGACTTGGGCGCCCGGCCCAGCTCCAGCGAGCCGGCCGGGGTCGCGAGCTTGCACCCCATCACTACGTCATCGAAGCGGCCGTAGCCGGCGGATGACTGCCCGCTCGAGCGCGCCGCGGCGAAGCCGCCCAGCGTCGCGTACTCAAACGACTGGGGAAAGTGGCCGATCGTGTAGCCCCGCGGCGTGAGCAGCCCCTCGGCGGCGGGGCCCCGCAGGCCCGGACCCAGCGTCGCCAGCCGCGACTCCTCGTCGAGCGCCACCAGCTGGTCGAGCCGCCGCACGTCGAGGGCCATCCAGCCGGTGAAGCCGCTGCTCTCGGGGACCAGGCCACCGACCACCGACGTGCCCCCACCGAACGGGACCACGGCCACGCGCCGCTCCGAGCACTCCGCGAGAACGGCCAGGACCTCGTCATGCGATCCCGGCATGAGCACGAGATCGGGGGCGGGGATCGGCTCGCCGCCCCGCAGGGCGAGGAGATCGGGCGTTGACTTGCCCAGCGCGTGGCGGGCGCGGCTCTCGTGGTCGGAGTGGGCGTGATCGTGGCCCACGATTGCGGCCAGGGCGCTGGCCGTGGCGTCCGCGAGGCGAATCGGAGTGAGCTCGAGGTCATCGATCGAGGCCGGGACCGGCGTCGGGAAGCGCACCCCCAAGCCGGAGGCCAGTAGCTGTTGAATCGCATCCGGAAGGGCGGTGACCCGGGCGGGGTCCCCCCAGCCCGACCAGGAGAGCTCAGTGGTCATGAGGATGCCTAGGTCTACTGGCGGGCCAGGTGGGATGGACTTCGCCAGTGCGGGATGGCCAGCACGATCAGCCGCATCCGCTTCTCGGTCAGGGTCGCGATCTCGGCTTCGGCCTCGGGCGTCGGCCCCTCTCCGGGCACGCCGCTGGCGGCGGCGTCCAACATCGCCTCGATGGCCGCGATCATGGTGTCGACGTACAGTCCCGCGAGCATCAGCAGGTCGTCGGTGGTCCAGTCGCGCAGGACCGGGAACCGGGCCAGATCGGTCGCCAGCTCACTCGCGAAGAGCCGAATCTCGTTGCGAATCGTGTGCCGCAGCACGGCGTTGCCCGAGGATCGCGCCATCGCGATAAAACCGAAGTGCCGACGGTGCTCGCGGACGTGGGCGAGCAGGATTCCGACCGAGCGCTGGATCACCCGCTCCGGGGAGACACCACCTTCGCGCGCTTCGCGCAGCATCCCCCGCAGCGACCGCACCGATTCCTCCACCAGCGCCAGGCCGAGCTCATCCATGCTCGCGAAGTGGCGATAGAAGGCCGCGGGCACGACGCCTGCGGCGCGCGTAACCCGGCGCAGGCTGAGGCCCTCGAAGCTGATCCCCGCGTCGAGCTGATCCAGGGCCGCGTCCAGCAGCGCCTGGCGCGTCTGCGACCGCCGCTCGGCCTGCGAGCGGCGCGGGGC
>JBOGYN010000425.1:0-2658 GCA_050696855.1 Solirubrobacteraceae bacterium
GGCCAACAACATCCCCACAGGTGAGGAGCCGCCAGCGCAAGCGGTCCTCGGGTACATGAAGTGGTGGAGCGAGGACCGGTGGTGCGCCGGGTGGCGGATTGGCCTGCACACCGAGTTGGCGCGTGCCGGGGATCCAGCGTTCAACTGGCTCGTCGAGCAGGCCGGAGGTTGGTGGTGGTGGCCGGACGAAGCCGCTGACGTCTCGTTCCAGGCGGGATCTCTCGTTGAACTCCGCGGCGTCAGAGGGCGTTGACGTTTTTGACGTTCTTGACGATAATCTCGGTATGTCATTCAAAACGCTAGAACACGAGGTGGCGCGCCTTCCCGAATCTGCTCGAGAGGAAGCGGAGGACGCGGTCACCGCTGTGGGGACGGTGCTCATCCATGACACCAGTGCACTGATGCATGTCGCACGGCTCGTTCGGCCGGACATGGCCGACGACGAGCCGTCGTCCGCCCCTGCCCAGGAGGCGCGGAACTTGCGTCGCGTGTTTGCCGTCTGGCGCCGTGCCGGTGAGGAGTCGTTGACGGCGGACGACCTCGGCGTGAGCCGTCAACAGCTCAAGCATCTGCGCGATGGAGGCAGGCTCATCGCGCTGCGGTTGCCGATGCACCGCGAGTTCGTGTACCCGGCGTGGCAGTTCGACTCTGCGACTGGCCAGCCGCTGGATGGGATCCCGGATGTCCTGGAGGCGGCGGAGGAGGCAAAGCTCTCGCCGCTGAGTCTGCATCTGCTGATGGTCTCGCCAGCAGCGGAAGAAGGGACGACTCCGGCTGGGTCGCTCGCTGCCGGCAAGCTCGGCTACGTCGTCGAGCTCGTCGCTGCCGCGAACGCGCACGGGTCGTGACACCAGGCCCGGCGGGAATTGACCTCCTCCCGAAACCGCCGCGATCGCTTCCCTCGCCGGGCTTCGGCCTCGACGTGGTCGACGGTGTCGTCGCGTACCGCCTGCATTGGGACGGGAACCCGCTGCGACCCAACCGCCACCTACGTGGCAAGTTCCGCTTCGACGCTCCACGTGACGGCGCCGAGTTCGCCGTCACGTACGCGAACCTCGCCGAGCACGGCGCGTTCGCGGAGGTCTACGGCGATACGCAGCTGATCAGCGAGCTGGAGACGGCACGGCGACTGAGTGCGCTCGTCGCGACACGGCCGCTCAACCTGATCCCGCTCGACAATCCCACCGTCCAGAAGACGCTGAGGCTCGACGGCCGGATCGCGATGTCCAAGCAGTACGAGACGACGATGCTCTGGAGCCGCGCGCTCCATCGGTGGGTTTCCGTCCGCCGACGGGATCCGATACGCGTCTCGCCATGCCGGCGCCGACTTCCCCAACCTCTGCCTGTTCCTCGATCGCTGCCGAAATGCGCTCCCGGTCGAACCCCGCGGCGCCCTCGGCGATCCCGCCCTACGACCGCTAATCCTCGACGCCGCCGACAGGTATCGCCTCGCCGTTTTGATCCCCCGCTAGCGGACGGTCTCCCGAAATGCGGACAGGATTGCGGTCGATCATCGGGACGTCGACGGGCTTGCCCTCTAGCAGAAGCTGAAGATCCACACCTCCGATCAAGCCATGCACGACGGACACCCGCTCTACCACGCGATCATCGCCGCCTGCGCGAGTCAGACGCCGCCGGCGCGACCAGCCTGCGCGGCATCTCGGGCTTTCACGGCGTCACAGGCAATCGCGCGGTCATTCCAGATCATCAGCGAGCTCACGACCGAGCATGGCCTGGTCACCAGCGAAATGGTCCCAGCAGCAAACGCGATCATCGAAACCGAACGCCGCGGCGGACTGCGGCTCGCGCGCCACGATTTCTGACGCTCAGCCAGCTAGTCCTCGACAAACTCGATGAGCGCGGACGTTTGCGCTAGGCGCCCGTCGGTGCTTAGCAGCGGTAACGAGCCGAGAGCATCGGCGAGCTCGACGTACAGCGCGTCGACGAGCCGCAGCTGCGCCCGGCGCTCCCAGGCGCCGGCGAGCAGCGGCGCGAGCAGATGCCGGCGAATTGGGGCCTGGGTCAGCTCGCCGACCATCGCGGTGACGGTGGCATCGGGCAGGTCGCCGGCGCGGTGAAGACGCCCGAGCGCGGAGAGCACCTCAGCGTCGAGGTGGGCGGGGGCGTGCAACACCCGGCCGCGGATTCGCTCCCGGACGATCTCGCCAACCGCGGTGCCCAACAGCGCCTCGACCAGCGCCGAGGCATCGACGACGACCTCAGGGGCCGGCTCGCGCGCCGAGCTCGCTGCGGGCGACATCTAACACCTCAATCACCCGTTCGTGCGAGACCGGCGACCGCGGCAGACTCTCCAAGCGATCAAGCCAACGATCGGTGCTCACGGCCGCGAGCGCATCCTCCAGCGCCTCCTGAGCGATCCCCGAAACGTTCACGCCCGCCTCGCGCGCTCGCGCGGCGAGCTCATCCGGCAAATAAACGTTAACCCGCGCCATGCGCATACTATACACACAGCCGGGAAGTCTGGCCACGCTCAGACGCAACCCGCGTCCTGTGGGATGAGCGCGGTGTGCGGAAAGCAGGGACCGTGGCTGCGGCTGGTGCCGGCCCGGCGCCCTCGATGCGCCATTGGTTCCAGATCCTCGACGCCATGCCCTCCCGAGCGGACATCCTCGGGCCAGGTGTGCGCGTCTACGCCGT